>CAZUQY010000150.1:0-7734 GCA_964622935.1 uncultured Bacteroidales bacterium
CGTATCAGTTTTATTTAATGATTTTATTGTTGGAACAGGAGACGAATTGATTTTATTTGACGGTGATGAAACATCTTCTACTGTTATTGCAAGTTTTGATGCAGCCAATTTGCCAGACACAGATGCATACATTGCAAGTTTAGGTGCAATTACTATGCGATTCAATACAGACGGATCTTCTACTGGTGAAGGTTGGAATGCTGATTATATAGTAAAAAACTGTAAAACTGGAATTAGTTACACTGATGGTTCGGGTAGTTTTACAGATGGTAGTGACATTTGTGAATATTCAAACTCAAGTGTTTGCACATGGTATATTCAACCTGCTGACGTAAATTGGATTACTATTGACTTTACTGAATTTGACTTGGCTGGAAACATAGATTATGTTAAATTATATAAAACAACTCTTAGCTCATCAAATGAAGTCGCATCATTTACTGCAAGTAACCTACCAACAGAGCCAATTGCAATAAACACTGATGTTGTTGTTGTTCAATTCTTCGCAGATGGAAGCAGCACTGCAGACGGTTGGGAAATTAGCTACTCATCAAGCTTAAGCGATATTGAAGAAAATAAATTATTATCTAATTTTACTGTAATGCCTAACCCTGGAAATTTAAATTCTATTCTTAAATTTTCAATTACTAATAATTCTGAAACCATTATCACTGTTACAAACCTTCTTGGTGAAGTAATCGCTATTGCAGAATACGATTTAATGGCAGGATTACATAGCTTCCAATTAAATGACATTATTAACACTAAACTTGAAGCTGGTGTATATTCAATTAGTATAAATGCTAATAATCAAACAAAAACACAAAAACTTGTAGTTGTAGAATAAATTATAAGCAATATTCTTAAAAAGAGGAGTCTTGGCTCCTCTTTTTTTATTTCTTCACTAATCTGACAAAATAACCATGGTCAATGCTATTTCCTGAAGTAGCGAGACCTATTAGCTTTTCACATAAAGTAAGTTTATGCTTAGGAAAATATGTAAGAAAAAGTCTATGAATAAATTTTTCATTCATAGAACGCGAATACAGATTCATTATAATGTAAGACTGTTCATGAAGTATCTGAGCTATTCCGGCTAACAAATCATCAATCATATCTTCAAGAATCCACTTTTCCTTATTAGCACCAGTTCCTATCGTTGGAGGGTCTAATATAACACCATGATATTTTTTTCCTCTCTTAATTTCACGATTTACAAATTTAAGTGCATCTTCAGGAATACATCTAATGTTTTCATAACCAGAGTTTAGTGTATTCTTTTTTGTCTGCTCGACAACTTTTTTAACAGAATCGATATGTGTAACTTTTTTAGAAAGCGGTGCTGCTGCCACACTTGACAAACCAGTATATCCAAATAGATTAAGAAATCTCATATTAGGATAAACCGGGCTAATTTTCTCCATAAACTGCCAATTTATCACTTGCTCTGGGAAAACCCCTATTTGTTTTGTATTTGATAAAGACAATTCTGCAACAATATTCATTAACTTAGATGAATATTTAATATTCCATGTTTCAGGAACTGTTTTAAACACCTCCCATTTCCCAGAGTTTTTAGAAGTCTCAACAAACTCAGCATTTGCCATTTTTCGCCATTCTTCGTAAGGAATACAAGATTCCTCCTCTGCTGACACGTCAGGTCGAATAAGTACAACGTCGCCAAATCTTTCTAACTTGCAAGAGTTGCCACAATCAATCAATTCATATTCAGACCACAATTCGTTTATATTAAGTTCCATTAGTTTATATTTTTGTTCCAATACAGTTTTTTACCAAATCCAAGCCTATTGTCAGTCATTTTTATAATATCTAATTTTACAATCCACAAGTCAGTATTTACAACAATAGCAAATGGGAATTTCTTTAAATATTTTATACGATATTTTGAATGCTCTGTATTTTCCACCCTCTGCAATTCTCCAGTAAATTGAATTCCTCTAATTTTGCCTACCATTTTGGTTTCTAAGACTACTGAACCCGAAACTTTCGGATTTTCTAGCCCCATTAGAATATGTTTTGTGTCGCTGTCTGATGTGAACAGAAGCGCAGCCTCATCTTTCAAATAAACATAAAAACAGTTTGCACACCATGACTCAAAATTATTGCAAGTTGCAAGGGTAAGAACATGATGTTCTTTAAAAAAATCTGTTATTCGTTTTTCTGGCTTAATCATTTCTTTGTCTCTCTCTCTCTTTTCTTTAATTCCTCAGTATCAACAAGTTTATAAAGCTTATCTGCTCTACGAACAAGACTTTCTGTTTGTGTTGAAAAAACTTGTCCTTTACCAACTTTCTTTACTGGTTCTAGCTTTTCGCGAATTTCTTTAATAAATTGTTGAACCACACCGGTTGTTGGTCCAAGAAATACAACCTCATCGCCAACAGAGAGTTCTTCGCTAGTTTCAATTTTCACTTCCGCAACACCTAACTTACTATAATAGTTGCTAACTATTCCTAAAAACACTTTCGTTTTAAAAGCTTTAGAGCCATAAACTTCTGACCAATCCCCAAGGCGTTGTCCAAGATAGTATCCATCCCAAAAACCTCTATTAAACACAGTACTCAGGCGCTGAGTCCAACTGTCAATTCTTTCTTTAGAATATGTTCCATCCAAAACAGAATTTAAAGCTTCGTTATAACATTCAACAACAGTTTGAACATACTCACCTGAGCGAGCTCGTCCTTCAATCTTTAATACGCTTACACCAGCATCAACAATTTTATCGATAAAACCAATTGTACAAAGATCTTTTGGAGACATCAAATATTCGTTATCAACTTCTATTTCCGATCCAGATTCTTTATCTGTTAGAATATATGGACGCCTACAAGTTTGTAAACATGCACCTCTGTTTGCAGAATAATTGTATTCGTGCAAACTAAGATAGCATTTACCCGATACAGCCATGCATAAAGCACCATGACAAAATATCTCAATTTGAACAAGTTTACCCGATGGTCCTGTAATATTTCGTTTGTCAATTAAATATGTAATATCTGCAACTTGATCTAATGTCAATTCGCGAGCTGTAACCATTACATCACAAAAGTTTGAATAAAACTCTACTGCCTCAATATTTGTAATATTTAATTGAGTAGAAGCATGAACTTCCACATTTTTCTTTCTTGCATATTGCATTACAGAAATATCTGCAGCAATCACAGCTGTTATTTTTGCCTTGACGGCGGCATCAATAACTTGATGCATTTTTTCAATTTCATTATCGTATATTATTGTATTGACTGTCAGGTATGTCTTAACACCAGCTTCGTTACAGATATTTGCAATTTTGTGCAAATCATCAAAAATGAAGTTATTGGATGATCTTGCTCGCATATTTAGTTTTTCTATCCCAAAGTAAACAGAATTAGCCCCAGCCTGAATTGCCGCCATCAAAGATTCATAAGAACCAACTGGAGCCATTAAGTCAATATTTTTTCTTTGCATGTCCATAAAATAATGCTGCAAAATTAGTGTTTTTTCTGATAGATATAGTTATTGTCTAATTTTGATAAAAACATTTTGCCCTGATTTAGTTTTTCATTTCTTTTAACGTTCGCAGTTTCACATAGAATACATAAACTTGTGAATGTCAAATTGTAAAACATTATACTAAAAACTTCTTTGTAAAATCGAATATTGATATTTAAAATAATTATTTGTAGTTTTGAAACACTCGGAATTCAAATTCATAATATTCATCATGAAGATAGAAAAATGCATTAATTGTGGAGCAACTTTTCAAAATGCCATATGTCATTACTGTAATACAGATTATAGTTTTCAAATGGACCTTGCTGATAAAATTAATGAAACTAGCGATCTTAAAATAAAGGGCTATTACAAACTACTTGATGTTGCATTTAAAAGCGAAGATTTTCAAGAAAGCCTCGACTATGCAAATAGAATACTTGAAATTGAACCTGAAAACAAAAAAGTATGGGGAATAAAAATATATTCATCATTGAATTTGCAAACATTAGAACAGTTTCAAAGTGGTTCAGGTATGAACCTATTAAAACAACTATCAAATACAACTGCAGACTATGCGTATAAAATTTTAGATTTGATATTTAGTACTGCAGTGAGTGCCATTCTTTGTACAGATCAATTAGACTTAGCAACAATTATTAATACTGCCTCTGCATGTTTAGATAGAGGGATAAAGGAGAAGGGAGAAAAGGCAATATTCCTTTATAGAGCAATTAGTAATAGAGACCCAAAGTTTTTGTCACAATTACGACATAAAAATAAGGTATTTGAAATAATAAAAACCAGATACCTTACTAAGGAAGAGAAAAAGCGTGTGCGAAAAAAAGATATGGGCGGGTATGTATTAGGCATTTTATCAATCCCCCTTTTTTCATTAGGAGTTTTAGGAGTAGCGGGCATAATACTTAGTTTAATTAGACTTAAGAAAAATAAAAACAGCAAAAGTGATCTCGTTACTCATGAGAATAAATTGGCAAAACAGGGTATCATATTTAGTATCGTAGGGCTTGTTTTAGCGGTAGCATACTATGTTATTAGCTTTCTTTATGAAGATTTGCTGACAATAAATTTATGATGTAAAAAATTACGAGATTGGTTGTTGAATCTTTTGAAAAGGGTGAAACTGGGAAAAACTCAATTCATTTTATAAGTACTCAAAATCCAAAGAACAATTAAAAAGCACATCAAATACTCAAAAAAGAAGGAAACAGAAGTTGAATTGCTAATTTGCTTTTGCAAAAAACTTCGTTCAATGAAACCATCTATTGACAATAACGTAGCTTTATTGAACATTTACTACAAACAAGAAAAATCAATAAAAGAAAACAATAGAATCATTGCATGAGGACTTGCAATTTGTCTATAACATAAAAATGGAAGCTCTGGATTAATTCAAACACTCAATTTTGAAAACTTATCAGAATTGTCAAAAAAAAGAAATCTACAGATACAATAAATTGTATAATTTAAACCAAAGTTTATTGTTTTCTTTCTATCTTTACAATCCCACTTCTCAAAAAGAATCATATGCTAGTAAAAACATACGGAAGCGCAGTTGATGGTATAAACGCCAGTACAATTACTATTGAAGTAAACATTTCAAAAGGCATTAACTTTTATTTGGTCGGATTACCAGATTCGGCGGTAAAAGAAAGTCAACAACGAATAATTAGCGCACTTAATACAAACGAGTATAAATGGCCAGGAAAAAGAATTGTTATAAATATGGCTCCGGCAGATTTGCGCAAAGAAGGCTCGTCATATGACTTACCAATTGCTGTTGGCGTTTTAGCTGCTTCGGAACAAATAGAGGCAACTATGTTGGAGGATTATATTATCATGGGAGAGCTTTCGCTCGATGGAATAGTTAATCCTATCAAAGGCGCCTTACCAATTGCAATTAATGCAAAAGAAGCCGGGTTTAAGGGTGTTATACTTCCAATGGCAAACACTCTTGAAGCTGCTGTTGTGGAAGGACTTAATGTTTATGGTGTAACCCATATAAATGAAATAACATCATTCTTAAATGGATCACAAAATCTAACTCGTGTTGAAGTCGATATTGAAAAAGAATTTCAAAAAGGAATTCGTGAAACAGACATAGACTTTTCCGATGTTAAAGGTCAGGAAAATGTGAAAAGAGCTCTTGAAATTGCAGCTGCCGGTGGGCATAATATAATTCTTATTGGACCTCCGGGGTCGGGAAAAACAATGTTGGCAAAAAGAATGCCGGGCATATTACCTCCTTTAAGCCTTGAAGAAGCAATAGAAACAACAAAAATTCACTCGGTAGCTGGTAAAACGGGAAGTGACCACTCTTTAATGTTACAAAGACCATTCAGATCCCCACATCATACAATTTCTGATGTTGCACTTGTCGGAGGCGGAACCTATCCACAACCTGGCGAGATTTCTCTTGCTCATAATGGTGTGCTTTTTCTAGATGAGTTGCCAGAATTTAAAAGAACTGTTCTTGAAGTAATGCGTCAACCTTTAGAAGATAGGGTTGTAACAATTTCTAGAGCTAAATTTTCCGTAGAATTCCCTGCAAGTTTAATGCTAGTAGCATCTATGAACCCTTGCCCATGTGGATACTACAATCATCCTGAAAAAGAATGTGTGTGTTCTCCAACAATGGTTCAAAGATATATGAGTAAAATTTCAGGTCCGCTTCTTGACAGAATCGATATTCATCTCGAAGTTACACCTGTTAGTTTTGACAAACTTTCCGACGTAAAACCTGCCGAAAAAAGCAACGAAATTCAAAAAAGAGTCATTGCTGCAAGAAAAATACAAACTGACAGATACAATAATAGAAAAAATGTTTACAGTAATGCTCATATGAGTTCAAAAATGATTAAAGAGTTCTGTCCTCTTGACGATACATGCTTGTCTTTACTCAAAAATGCAATGGAAAAACTGGACTTATCTGCACGAGCATATGACAGAATTATCAAACTTTCACGTACTATTGCCGATCTCGAAAACTGCGAAAATATTAAACCCTCACATATTGCAGAAGCAATTCATTACAGAAGTTTAGATAGAAATAGTTGGGGAAATTAAAATGCCTTGATTTAATTTGCCTATAATAAACAATATAGAAAAGGTACTTCTTGTTTGGGGGGTGGCATTATTAGTTCGGCGCTTGGAACAGTTATTATTACAAGTGATAATAAAATTATAATAGGGGCGAAATCAATCATCCTGAATTTGCAGAACATATTTGGGGCAACCAATCAGAAAATGGCTGGATTCAAACAAAAAATGCTATTCCAAACACTTTGTCATCAATAGAAACTCAGATAAGCCTTCAGTATCATACAATTACAGTAAGGACTCAACAAAAAAGTCAATCACTCTAAAAGTATATAACTACTTAGGTAAACTTAAATTTACAATTGAGTCCAAAACGAATACCGCCATCTCTTATCCTGCACTTTTAAAGAGCATTTTTATTGTTGAGATAAAATGTGACAATTGTTTAAAGCAAGAGATGGTGTGGTTGGAGTAAAAAGCTCTCTCCCTATTTTAATCAGCTTGCTCTAATCCAGCTATATAAAACAAAAAAAACCTCAAAACTAATTACAAGACCATCATTAATAATTCTATTAAAATGAAATTGCATTATGTGAAATGCTATATTTGCATGAATACTAAGCAAATTAGAAGTATAATTAAACTAACTCTTAAAACAAAACTATGAAACAGATAATCCTTATAACATTTTCAATAATTGTTCTTATATCATGTTCTCAAACCACAGAAACAGGAGAACAAAAATCTGAAAACAACACAGAATTTGTTTCATTTGAAACTACTCTTGATATTGCAAACGCAACAAAAGAAGGTATTTATGTTGACGAATATGTTGTGCATATAGATTACGATAAGGCAAACGAACTTAATGGTAAAAAAGTCATCATTTCTGGCGATGTATCTATCGTAAAAGGTTTAGATAATACAGAAAAAGAATACGATAAAAGCGGCAATGAGATTTTTAGTCAAGGCCGTTCGAGTGATACAAAACACATTGTTAATCCAACAATAAAAATTATTGAAGAATGATTGCATCAAAAAAATAGTTTGCAAAATTATTCTTTTTGAATTTCTTTTCAATTAAGCTTAAGTCCAGTTCTATTTTTTCTTAAAGTAAAATGATTGAAAAAAAAAGGGAGCTGAAAATAAATTTTCAGCTCCCTTTTTTATGATTACCTTCGG
>CAZUQY010000151.1:0-7664 GCA_964622935.1 uncultured Bacteroidales bacterium
TTGAGCCATCATTATTTCCATAACATGAAGGATGATTAACAATCGCATTTGCAGCTAATTGTGCAGGCTCAGACAAAGTCACTTCAGCATAATCAGAACAACCATTTGAATCTGTCGCGTCAATATTATAGGTGCCCGGTTTTAAACCTGTATGGTCTGCTCCGGTGGAATTATATGTAAGACCAGAAACATTATAAACAATTGGTGGAATTCCTCCAATCGAGCTAAGATGAATTTCACCATTTTGATCTCCATAACAAACTATACTCACTACTTGTGCATTAACATCAAGACTGAAATCAGATTGAGTAACTTCTATTGTTTCTGAAATCACACATGAATTAAAATCGGTTATTGTAATACTATAATCACCTGCAGTTAGGTTCTCAATATATGGTAGATCACTGCCATCCTGCCAAAGATAACTATATGGAGAGGTTCCTCCAGACACATTTAAGTGAATAGCTCCATTTGAATCTCCATAACATCCAATATTACTAATATTTGCATTTAATGTAATTTGTCCCGGTTCACTAATATTTATTGCAGATGTTCCGGCACAACCCCACGAATCTGTTAATGTCAAGTTATAATCTCCTGAACCAAGGCCACTTATTGAAGAACTATTACTTCCTGTTGACCACTGATATTGAAAAGGTGTATTAGCACTACTGCTTGCAGCATCAAGAATCCCATTTGATTCACCATAACACAAAATAGGTTGTACAATATTGATGACAATACTAATACTTCCAGATGTCGTAATATCAAAACTCTCCACCGACTCGCAGCTATTTAAATCAGTTACAGTTAAAAAATGAAATCCCGGGACAATTCCTGTAACATCCGGTGTTGTTGCACTAACACAACTCCAAGAATATGTCAGCCCTCCAGCACCGCCTGAGGCTATTACAGATGCAGAACCTGTATTGCCAGAACAATCAGCATTTGTTGTGCTTATGTCAACTAAGATTTCTCCTGGTTCAAAAATCTCAATTGAAGCAATCGCCTCACATAGATTATCATCAGTAATAGTTAGATCATATATACCAGCAGACAGATTACTAATTTGAGAATTTACCTGTCCATTGCTCCATTCATAAGATATGGGGAAAACACCGCCAGTTACTACGTCAACTGCAGCAATCCCATCGTCCAATCCAAAACATGAAACATCAGTACTTATAAGACTAACTGTAAACGGAGAAGCATTAGAAGCAAAAACTGAATTAGAATAAATACAAGCACCAGCATCAGTTACAGTAAAACCATATACAGAATTGACAGGAATGCTATTATGAATAAAAGAAGTAGAGCCATCTTCCCATGCAATACTATATGGTGAAGTACCACCAACAGGAGTAATAGTTGTTGATGCATTATCACCAACACAAAGAGGATCAATCGTATTTTCAGTTGCAGATAATGCAGCAGGTTCGTTGATTGAAAGACTCCCCACTACTTGACATGTATTTGCATCAGTAACTGTAAAATCATAGTTCCCAAAAGATAATGCATTTTGAGTCATTCCTGTCAATATTGGATCACTCCAAGTTATTCCATAAGTAGGAGTTCCTCCAAATGGAACAATTTCAGCGCTACCGTCTGATAAACCATTACAAGTAACATGGTTATAAATATTGCTTGTAAATTGTAGTTCTGTTGGATTCGTTAAAGTCTGTGACACAATTGAAGAGCACCCATTTGCATCTGTAATTGTAATATCATAATCACCACTAGATAATCCAGAAACTATATATGGACTGCTAGAAGTTATAATTGGTACAGAGCCAAAATCTAAACTAAAATCAGGTGTTCCAGTAGCAATATCTAAAGTAATTGAGCCATCTGTAGCATTATAACATTGAGGATCAGAATATCCGGTAACTGAACAAGTAATTGCTCCAACATCATTTATTACAACAGTTTGGACTACACTACATGTATTTACATCTTCAATTGTAACATCATAAGACCCTACTACAAGTGCTGAAGCTGTATTGCCTGAAACACCACCTGCTGTAGCTGGCCAAAAGTATTGATATGGTATAATGCCATTATTTGCCTGAACCGTGGCAGAGCCTGGAGTACTGCATATTTGATCACTTTGTAATGTAATTGATGATGTAATCTGATTAGGCTCTGTCAATACAATATCTTGCACTGAACTACATCCCATTGCATCTGTAATTGTTAGAGAATATGAATTCGCCGATAAATTATTGAAAACATTTGTAAATGTTCCAGAAGTCATTGATCCCAAACCTGAATCAAAGTCAAAATTCGGTGTGCCACTAGTAATGTCAACTGTTATTTCTCCATCAGTTCCACCATAACATGATATTGGTGAAGTAATGGAAGAGCTAACAGCAAGCGATCCAATATCTACAACGTTTACAGATTGAATATATTGACATAAATTAGCATCATATACCGTTACATCATAGTTTCCAACTATCAGATCTGTTGCAGAATTTCCGCTAACACCGCCAGCTGTTGCAGGCCATGAATATGTATAAGGAACCGTTCCAGAAGCTCCATCAATTGTTGCAGATCCATGTGTTGCACAATTTTGATCCTGAAAACTTGTAATTGAAGCTGATAGAATTCCAGGTTCAGTCATCGTTATGTTTTGTGAAGTCGTACAGCCAAAGTTATCACTAACATTAACCGTAACTAAACCAGATGAAATGCCAGTAATCTGATTTACTAAAGTACTTGTAATATATGATCCTGTACCCCAATCGACTGTATAATCTGGAGTACCAGAAGTAATTGTAATATCTAAAACGCCATCACTATCGCCATTACATAAGGGTTCTAAATTTATCCCTAAAGAGACTCCAGGCTTAGGATTTATATTTACTAATGTAGAAGATGTGTTGGTACAACCGCCAAGAGTAACCGTAACAGTATAGGTGCCTACATTTGTAAGATCACATCCAACAATAGTAGGATTTTGACTTGATGAACTAAAAAGACTTGGACCAGACCAAGAGTATGTTGCACCTGCAACTAGTGTTGTACTAAGATTAATATCCTCACCCACACAATATGGAGCACCGCTTGTAGCCAAAGATGCTGGAGCTAAATTAACGACAACTAAAGTTGAACTACTCGTTGAACATCCTCCCAATGTAACAGTAAGATTATATGTCCCGGCATCAAGAGATGAACATCCTCCTACAACAGGGTTTTGCACACCTGAAGTAAATAAGTTTGGCCCGTCCCATGAATATGTTGCACCACCAACGGCAGTACAACTCAAATCTATATTATCTCCTTCACAATATGGCCCTCCATTTGAAGCAACTGAAGATGGCCCTGCATTTACCGTTACAGTAGTCAAAGAAGTATTGGTACAACCATTTGCTGTGACAGTTAAATTATAAATACCGGCATCAGTAATAGAACAAGAGGTAATTACAGGATTTTGATTTCCGGATGAAAATAAATTAGGCCCATCCCAAGTATAAGTGGCTCCGGTAACAGTAGTTGCAAATAGCTCTAAGTCATTGCCTGAACAATAAGGACCGCCATTAGTCGCATTTGCCGCCGGCAAAGGATTCACAGTAATTGTTGTGCTAACTACAGCTGTACATCCATTTGAATCTAAAACGGTAACAGTATATATTGTAGTAATTGAAGGCGAAACCGTAATTGCATCAGAAGTGGATCCAGTACTCCAGTCATAATCGACAAAACCTGATTCTGCAGTAAGCGTTGCACTCTCACCATCACAAATTGTCGAAAAATCGACACTAACTGAGGCAGGAATTGTTGGATCAACTGTTATTTGATCACATGTTGAAGTAATACAAGCTCCTTCTGCTTGAACATAATACGTCGTTGTTACAACCGGATTAATGCTAATTGTTACACCTGTACCAATTTGTGTCACACCACAACCGCCAGTATACCAAACCCAAATAGCACCCACAGGCAAACTGCCAGTAACAGAAAGCTCAGATATACTGCAATCTACAGCAGTATTGGGTGTAATAGTATCAGGCTCTATTGCTGACAATACATTTTTAAACTTAGCAGCTCCTGTACAAGATGCTGCATTTGTAAATTGATATCCTCCTCCAAAAGGAGTAAGTCCAGTAAATTTACCAGCAAGATATAACTCTACAGTATCGACTCCGGTTTCAAATATATCATATCCAAGATATCCAGAGAACCCTGCTGTAAAACCATAATAGCTTAACCACTCCATGTATTCATCGTCACGAAGCTGAGCAAGCATTAAGTTTACGTTTGTTCCAACGAAAGTTTGATTATAATAATCTGTATGGCTAATTGCAGCAATTGCTCCTGCCTGATGTTGATGTCCACAAATCCACAAGTTATCCTTTGAATCTTTTTGTAATTGCTTCATACTAGAATAACTTGTACCTCCAAAGAATGTAGAATATGTAATAGTACCGCTTGGATTTACTTTAAACAAATATCCATCTTGAGTTGAAGCCTCATTGGCAGTAATTCCCGTTCCATCATTAATTACTCCATCAAAATATGCACACCCTCCTGGGTCTACTAAAGGAAAGTTTGCACTATATGTGTGCCCACAAACGTATAAATCTCCATCTTTGTCCAACTCGATATCACCATTTGCAGCTCCAATATTAATTTTATCCCAACCAGCACCACCAATATAGTCTCCGTAGGCAGGAACTGGTTGATTGCTAGAGTTAAAACTCATGTAAAACATGTCGTTATCACCTTGATTAGTGTAACTTGCAGTAATTAGTGATGTTGAAAAAGGAGTTGAAGAATCCCACATTTCATCCCCAACTATATAAAAAGAACCAGAACTTTTGTTTACTGCTATATCTGAACTTCTACCCGTATAAGTTGAAAGAGTTATTCCAGGCAACCAAGTTGCCCAAGAAAGTGATCCGCTATTACTAAATTCTAAAACAAAACTGTGTGATGTACCTGTACCATTCAAAGCTCCTTGATATCCACTTCCAGATGGAATACTGCCTGCTTGAATATATGTTGGATAACCACCTGATTTTCCACACATATATATAGTATTTCCAATACCATATTCAATATCAAAAACTTCAAGATTTGCTCCTCTATCTAAATAAGTTGACCATTGCCGTGTATTATCTGGCAAGAATTTCAATAAATAACCACGAGTACCTGTACTTAATGATCCATCCCATGCTTGATTGAAAGCTCCACCCAAAACCTGTAAAGGAAAATCACCAGATCCAGCAGAAAACAACTTTTGCGAAGTACCCGCTATATAAAGATTATCATTACCATCAATTTCTACTCCACCATTAACATCATCATCACCAGAACCTCCATATTGACATACCCATAACAAATCACCATTTGTACTAAACTTTGAGATTATGACTTCATTGTTCGTATTGTCAGAGCCATATTGAATCGAAGTTCCAGCACTAGATAAATAATTAGTTAAATCTGCTAAGCTTGGGCTCCATTCCCAATCTACAACATAAAACTCTCCTATTGAATTTGTCACGAGAGCTCCCCAAGACCCATAACCATTATATTCTAAAGAGCTTGTCCAAATCAATCCAGGATCTATAATTAAAGTCTGTGTATCATCATATTCGTCAACATTAAAACCAATTATATCATTATCGATTATATATTGAGTGTTTACTCTCTTGTTGTCCGAAAAAGAAACTGGAGCATTATCTTTTATATTGAAATTACCAACTGTAAAATTATGTGCACCAGATTCATCTATAGAAGAATTTTGAATCCCTTCCCATTTAAGCGAAATAACGGATGGTGAGACTTCTGAAGACAATTCAAATTCATATTTTAAGGTTCCTTCATTTAGGTAAAAAATAAGATCAACCCCCTGATAAATATTTTCATATCTAATTTTATTGAATGAATTTACATTTAAAATACCTTCGGGACAGTGACCAAGATAATAATCTGATGTATGACTCAGCTTCTCTTCACCTGAAACTTCGGCATCTAAATTTGCATTTAAAAACACCAAATCAAAACGATGAGCCGTAGTAACTGCAGAATATTTTAAAGCGAGATTTTGATTTCCTCGTTCCTGCTCTAATAAAGATTTTTCATTAGGAATATTATCAACCTCCTGACTGACAAAAACTACCCTGTCAGAAAGAAAATAAATAAACATATTATCGTGTTGCAGATAAAACTGAAGATCATCAAAAGCTTTGTACTGACCTTTTTCTTCAACAAATCCCTTATTAGATTCCATGAATTCACTTGTAGCAGCAAATACAATCTGTGTTGACAATAAAAAAACTATGCATAGCATAAACCATACACACTTCCGGAATTTAAAAATGTACATCTCAATCTCTAATTTGATACTTGGTAAAGTTACCAAATATCACATTTTTTTGACACTCAACATTTGATTATTATAGGAAATGTTAGATATCATAGACATTGTATGCACATTTGCTAATCAAAAGCAATTATATAAAAAAAGCTGCCCATAGACAGCTCTCTAATATTCTCTTTATCTTATACTATTCTATAACAAAATCCCACTCTTCAGCATAACCTTCCTGAAATTCTGAAAATTCATCCATCGCTACATCATATTTTTCAAGAGCGCTGCTATATAATTCATGATAATACTCCTCTTCCTCATCTGTCAACTCATCAAAATAGATGGTATAATCAATAACTTCAGCAAATCCATTCTCAACAACATCTTTGTACATATCGATAAGCTTAAGCATTGCTTTTTTGTAATCATCTTTATCATCGAAATCATCCATCTCTTTAACATTCTTTTCAGCATCTTCGATAACCTTTATCGCTTCAGCTTTTGCATCAAGAATGTCATTTTCATCTCCCATTTCAATTTCATCAAGCAAATCAACCAAACCCTGATTAACACCAGTTTGAATGTCCATCATTTCATCATTATAATCAATTGCAGTATCTGTTGTAGCAACAGGACCACAAGCAAATACGACCAAAGATAGAATTGTAATAATTAAAAAAATCCTTTTCATAATCTTCATTTTAAATTAAACATATTTCAAAGTTATCTCTTTTTTAAAAGCTCACAAGGATAAATCAATAAACTTTTAACAACCTTATTAAGTTTTATCATGTAATTCATAGTATTCTGTAACTATATTATCAAATAATAGTTTATGTAAAAATTGTTTTTTCGCAAGCAAAATTAACATCTGATTATAATTTTCCATTTCTACCTGAGATAAATTCTTCGAATATCTATTTACACATATTTCTCGGTAATCACTTATTAAAATATCCGAATACTGATCAAGATATTCTAGCATTTTATTTTTGCCATTAAGATCAATTTGATAAACTCGGAATTTTTCGAGTTTATCTTTTTTATAACTAATAAAATCAGCTGTTTTATTAATTATATGGATATCTGTAGCTAAATCACCACCATCATCTTTGTTCAAAACATGCTCTACACAATTATTAAAAGCGCTATCAATCGGATTACAGACCTCAATAATAAAAACAGCTAAAAGATCTTCGCGAGAGTAGCCTGAAATAACATCTACTAAAGTATCAACATTATTTTCATTTGTTGCTAATTTAGACTTATTAGAGTTACTATTGCGTACGCCACAAGATACAAAAGTTAATATTGTTAGAATAATGAGTAAATAAAAGTACTTCATATG
>CAZUQY010000152.1:0-7523 GCA_964622935.1 uncultured Bacteroidales bacterium
ACAGTTAGCCGTTGATTTACAGTAGTTTATGGGTTTTCTTGCAGACACTAAGTAGGTTTTTTTATTTTAAATGAAAAGTATTTTTGCATAAAATAACTATACACAACAACTATAACCGTGGTCAATACTTTTGCTACTGTAGCCCATATATCCCAAACTTCCACAAAAAACTTGAGAAGCACATAATTCAAAATAATTGAACCAACCACAGCGACTCCATATCGAAATAATTGCTTCCTACCTCGAAGGTCGGATTGTGTAAATGTAACATATTTGGCAAGTAAAAATCCGGTTGTAAAAGTAATTGGGAATACTAATAAGAATGCTGCAATATGTGGTGTTATAGCAATAAATCCCAGATCTATAACCTTTTTATCAAAAACGAAATTATAAAATATAAAATACAAAAAAATATCAAATACTGTATTTAAGCCCCCAGTAAAACCATAGCGAAAAGTAACCAGCGAAATATATTTGCTAAAAGGTTTATAAAACCAATCGGCAACGCTAATTATAATTCTTCTACCTATTGTTAATATCCTGCGCATTAAAATATTTTATGCAAATATATAATAATCGATTAAAAATAGAAATTCTTTATATTATCCTTCAAAACAATAAACTCTTTATCAGTCATTATTAAAACAAGATATCACAAGGCGTAATTCACTGTATGTATATCTGCGATCTGACTCTTCAATTAATGTACTTAAAGACCTTGTTTTATGTTTTTCTATGAATCCTCTAATTTCCTCAAACCGATCTTCAGACATAAGTGCGCAATAATCAAGTTCTCCCAACGCTACATAATGTGCAAGATGCCCAAAAATAGTAGATTCTACAAAACCTCTATCCCTTGAAATTTGTTGAATATCCTTACCATCGAGATACATTTCAAGACTTATCTTTTTTGTATCCAATTTTTGTTTCTTCGGCAGTTTCAAATCTTCAATAACAGTTTCATCACGAATAATGCCATTCGATTCACAATAATCGTCTATCATTCCAATGACTTCCTCACCATACTGTTGAACCTTAACTTTTCCAAAGCCTTTGATTTTTGTAAGTTGTTTGATATTTGAAGGCAATTTTTCAACGAGCTCTTTTAATGATTTTTGTTGCAAGACCATATAAACCGGAACCCCAGATTCAATTGAAATTGACTTTCTCCAAGCATTAAGTTCAGCATAGAGCTGCTTATTTGAAATATTGGTGTCGCTAACAAATGATTTTTTCTTATTGAATACAGGCTTAAACTCAACTTCAGCATCTGCGATTTCTCTTACCATATCAGTGGGATTAAATCCTGTTTGAGATACTTTTAAGCCTGCTATTTTAGATACCAGCGAAAATTCAAATTTCTCAATTATTTCAGCCATTTCTTTCTTCACTTCCTTGTTATCAGAATCAAAGTACATGATTTTAAAATTATTGACAAATATCGATTCTATTTTTTCTGTATAATATAATGCTGCTTTTCTCAAGCGTTCTGATAAATCAGGATTATTTACAGGCAATATCGAAGATATTAATAACTTTCTTAACTGAAATTCAAACTTATCGTTAACATTGAATATTTCATCAAATGACAATTTTGTTATTTCTTCAATTTTTTCGTCAAAAGATGCCGCAAATCGTGATTTATTTTCATTATATCGTTTTCTAACCGTGAAATACATCTTTTTAACCTGTGAAAAATCGAATAATTCTAAGATTAATTGCTTTTGATATGATTCCTTAGACTTTTCAAGTTCTTCATTTGTTGGTTCGTTTTCACTTGAGAGATTATCAAATTCGCTTATTGTAGAATCCGTTTTAATAGAATGCTGAGCAATCTTAGAAATTAGCACGAGCCCTTCCAATGATTTGCATCTACTAAGAGCCACATACACCTGCCCAAAGGCAAAAGCTCTATTAACGTCTAGCACAGCTTTCTCAAAAGTTAAACCCTGACTTTTATGAACAGTAATTGCCCAAGCAAGTTTGAGAGGAAACTGAATAAAAGATCCGATTACCTCCTCTTCTATCTCTTTTGTTTTTTCATTAAAAGTGTACTTTACATTCTCCCAAGTTTCCGGAACAACAGGAATGTCCTCATAATCCTCCTCACACCTAACATAAATTGTTTCGTTATCAAACCTAGTTATCCTTCCAATTTTGCCATTATAAAAAAGCTTATCGAAAGAAGAGTCATTTTTAATAAACATAACCTGAGCACTTTCCTTTAACAACAATTGTTCTTCGGTTGGAAACATATATGGAGGGAACTCATCTTTAACTTCAGCATAAAATTTTCGCTTCTTTGTTTGCAATGAGCTCATTTTTTTTTCATTTATCTCTGCGGCAATTGCATTATGAGTTGTCAAAGTAATATATCCATCTTCTTTATCCGGATTAAAATCAGGAATATATCTGGTATTCAGCAATTCAATTGACATTTCGCTCAGTCTATTTTCCCTTATTTCACCTAAAAGATTAATAAAAATTTGGTCATCCTGTCGATAAATATGTTTTAACTCAATAGTTGCGAAATCAGTCTGCTGCAAAGCCAAACTGCTAAAGAAATATGCCGAATTATAATATGCTCTTATTAATGACCACTCATCTTCTTTAATAACTGGAGCAAGTTGATGGAGATCACCTATCAACAATAATTGCACACCACCAAATGGTTTACTATTACGCTTATATCTCCTTAAAACATCGTCAATTGCATCAAGTAGGTCGGCCCTCACCATACTAATTTCATCAATAACAAGTAAATCAAGACTTTTGATAATTTTGATTTTATTTCTACTCATCTTATGCACAAACCTTTGATTTACCTCAAAGCTTTGTTTAGATAATTCGCTTCCAGGAATAAATGGAGAAAACGGAAGTTGAAAAAACGAGTGTATGGTTACTCCACCAGCATTTATTGCTGCTACACCTGTTGGGGCAACTACAACCATTCTTTTTGGTGTTGAAAACTTAAGATTATGCAAAAAAGTTGTCTTTCCTGTACCTGCCTTACCAGTTAAGAACAAGTTCTTATTCGTATGAAGAACAAATTCATGAGCTAATTTCAACTGATTATTCCCTGAGTAATCCATATCATACAAAAATAGAAATATTATAAAATCCTACCTAGTTTTATTTTAGTTATTAATTATTAAAAAAGACAGTATCGAAATCTACCTATATTCCAATCAAAAAATTATCACACTACTATTTATATCGAATTAAACAATTTTATAATTATCTATAGCTTATTACTTTATGATTTTTCCAATCTGGAACTTATTATCATAAATTATTCTATAAAAATAAATGCCGCTTGTTAATGTCTGGACATTAAGTCTTTCATTGGCTGTAATTTCTTTTGAAATTATTCTTCTTCCCTCAATATCGTATAATTCAAAATTTACCTTACCGTTAAATGCATTAAAATCAATTAAAAGATAATCGGAAACCGGATTGGGGTATATTTTAAATTGTTGCGAATTTGATTCATTAACTAAATCTATATTATAGTCTGAGTAGTAATAATCAACCTTATCTTTATAAAACCACTGCAATATGATTAAATCCCAATTATACAAAAAGTCTTGAGTCATATTGTCGTTAGCGTCGTGGGTGAACTCCCTCTTATAATTCTCCACCCACAAGGTAGTTTCAGAGTCCCATAGATAATATACTCTCAGAGTTACGTTTCCGTTTATATCACGAGTATAATCCGTTTTAGAGTACACATCCCATTGTATGTCAATATCATTCCATTGATAATAATGTTTTTGAATCATATTATCGTTTATATCATAAGCGTATTCATATTTATTCTGAACTGCCCAATTACTCCCGGTGAAGTCCCATTGATAATATAAATCCTCTGTAAGATTTCCATTCAAATCGTAAATGAATTCCTGTTTCCAGGAACCTACCCATAGGCTGTCATATGAATCCCAATAATAAGAAGCCAATAGTGTCAGATTCAGATTGGTATCATAAAAGCATTCCTGTTTAAAACCAAGCATCCAATCACTAATATCTATATCCCAATAATAGAAAAAACACAGTGTCATACATCCATTACTATCACAAGTTATATCAGTTTTAGAATCATAAATCCATTGGCTGGTGTTTGTGTCCCAATTATAATAAATGCTTTGAGATATAAACCCATTGTCATCGTATGAAAATTCATTTTTACTATCTAGCACCCATAGGCTGGAAACTGTTTCCCAGCTATAATTAACTTCCAGAGTGGTATTTTCGTTCGTATTATATGTAAATAATGTTTTTATTGATTCTACCCATTGATTGGTTGCAGTATCTCTGTTATAATATATTTCCTGCATTTTTAATCCATTGACATCGTAAGTGTATTCATATTTATAATCTAAAAACCACTGACTACCAGTTGTGTCATACAATTGACAGATCGAACTGTCAAGTAAATGGAACGTTGTTTGAGTGGATTTCAGCTCGGTGTTTTGAAAAACTCTGTTTTTATTATTAATAAACAGATGGTTTTGACTGTCTTTAGTTTCATCAGCAGTCAACCTTTTTAAAATAATTCCTGTTTTAGACTTTTCAATTTTCTCATTGATTCTAAACTCAGTTTTTTGTCCAAAAGCAAACAAACTTATAAAAGCTATAAATATAGCAAGTGTAATTGTCTTTTTCATAATTAAATAACTAATAAATATTAAAAAATCAAATATACTTATTTTGAATGAATTTTATGATATTTTATCTGACATCCTATCAATTCTTCTGAAAGCCACTACTACAATATTCACAAAGCAAATACAGTATTTGCCTGTAAACCTTTTATAGAGATTCTGTCACAATTATTTCTTTTAGAATTTATATGAAATGAAATTCTTTTCCTATATTTGTAAAACAGATATTGTTGTATGGCAAAGATAAAGCGTTTTAAGAAAAATATTATCCATTATCATTTGGAGTATTTAATTTTCACTATTATCCTTATTCTTGGGATTGTGCATATTAAACTTACATGGGATAAAATAATTAGAGATCGCGAAAACAACGTAATGTTGATAGCCCAGTCAATTGCAGCTATTTTACCTATTGATTTAATAGACAGCCTTGACCTGTGCCTTGCAGATACTGCAAAACCCGAATACATAGCACTTAAACAAAATTTAACAGATGTAATCAAGGTTAATGAAAAATCACGCTTTGCCTATTTGTATACACAACGCAATGGTAAGATTTATTTATTTGCTGACTCAGAGCCCCATGAATCTGTAGATTATTCTCCGCCAGGACAAGAGTACACTGAAGCTGATGAAAATTGCTTTATAGCTTACGAAGAGTCTACTGCGCTAGTAACCCCTGAAGTTCATGATAGATGGGGAAATTGGATAAGTGTATATGTTCCAATTACTAATCCTAACACAGGAAAAACCATTGCGGTTTATGGGATGGACTTTAATGCTAAGTCATGGTATTATGCAAATATGATGGAACTGCTTAAGTCAATTTTCTTAGCTCTTTTAGTGCTAGCAGCATCAATATTTTTATTGATTATCAGAACAAAGAACAGGAAGCTTAAAAAAGAAATTAGAGATCGAAATTCTATTGAAATCGATATCAGAGAAAGTGAAAAAAAATATCGAAGAATCTCAAATAAAATGACTGATGTTGTTTGGCTTATGGACCTTAAAGGAAATAGTCTATTTGTTTCACCATCAATTGAGCAATTTGTCGGCTATACAGAAGACGAATATCTTAAACAAACAATTATTGAAAGGTTTACTGTTGAAAGTGCAAAATCAGGAATGGCAATTTTAGAAATGGAAATACGTAACTATCTTGCAGATCCTAAAAACAAAGAAAACCACAGAAAAACTATAGAAATGGAGTATATCTGTAAAGATGGGACAACAAAATGGGGCGAACTTATTGTTTCTCCATATCTCGATGAAGAAAATAAACTCGTTGGTATTCATGGAGTTACAAGAGACATTACAGATAAGCGTAAAGCAAAACAAGAACTAATATTCGCCAAAGAAAAAGCTGAAGAAAGTGACAGATTAAAATCTGCATTTTTATCAAATATGAGTCACGAAATACGGACTCCAATGAACGGAATTATTGGATTTGCCAGTCTTTTGAAAAGGCCAAATCTAACTGGAGAAAAACAGCATGAATATATTAAACTAATTGAAGCAAGTGGTGCTAGAATGCTCAACATAATCAATGATATCATTGACATTTCAAAAATAGAATCAGGGCAAATGCCTTTATTTAGTGATGAAACAAATTTAAATACACTATTTGAAGAGCTGTTCCTATTCTTTAGATTAGAAACTGGATTTAAAAACATTGAACTATCTTACGAATGTGGTCTGAGTGATGAAAATGCCAATATCATAACAGATAAAGAAAAACTTTATGCAATTCTAACCAATCTAATCAAAAATGCGGTTAAATTCACAAAAAATGGATCTATAAAATTTGGTTATAAGCAACAAGAAAAAGAATTATTTTTTTACATTAATGATACTGGGAAAGGAATTTCTGAAGAACAAAAGAAATATATTTTCGACAGATTTAGGCAAGGAAGTGAATCACATGCAAGAAATTATGAAGGTGCCGGACTTGGTCTAGCAATTACAAAAGCATTTGTTGAAATGCTAGAAGGTAAAATCTGGGTCGAAAGTATTATTGATAAAGGATCTGAATTTAACTTTACTATTAAATTAGTCCATTCTAAATCTGTTTCCAACAAAACTGTGAATACAAATAACACTTTCCAAATCAAAACAAATAATTCTATTTTGATTGTAGAAGACAATCCAGAATCTGCAAGCTTTTTAGAAATTATTCTGGAAAATATAAGTGAAGAGATTTACATTGCTAAATCAGGCGAAGAAACTCTACAAATATTCAAGAATAAGAATCCTGACATTATTTTGATGGATATGCAGATGCCTGGGCAAAGTGGATATGATGTAACGAAAGAAATACGTAAACTTAGCAAAGATGTCATTATTATTGCTCAAACAGCTTACGCATTATCAGAAGATAAGGAAAAAGCTCTTAAAGTTGGTTGCAACGATTATATTGCAAAACCTTTTGTAGAGAATGAAATAATTGAATTGATAAAGAAATATATTTAATTATTAAATATTAAACCGAGAGCTAAAATTCACTCATCAAACAAGATATTTTCACAAATTAAGATTTTCTGAAAAGCTTTCAATTGAAGGTAAAATAATATAAACAGATTCGAGTGCTCAAACAATCGCTTCATAGTCACATAAGACGGGCTATACTCCTTCATAAAAGACTAATGCTGACACCTGTACGATTCCAATAATAAATAGTCATTAAATAGCCTAATATGCCTGTGATTGCAATAACAACATAGCTCCACCAAAACAACTGCATTCCATCTGTATTTGGAGAAACGGAAAGTAAACTAGGAATAGCCCATGGAAAGAAAGCTCCCAATCCTGCAATTGCAACAAACTGAGCAATAATTAAACATATAATAACAAATCCAATGA
>CAZUQY010000153.1:0-7434 GCA_964622935.1 uncultured Bacteroidales bacterium
TTGAATCTGAAAAACTTAACGAGGTTAAGAAAATTGTCGTAATTCGTAAATAAGTTTAAATAGTCTAACAATGAAAAGAATAATTATCCTAATATTGATTTTTTCCTCATTTCAAGTTTTAGCGAATGGCATTAATCGTGATACAACTAAAACTGAAATTCAAATTTATAAAAACGGACAAGTAAAATCCATTATTATATATAAGAATAATCTGCTTGATGGAAAAGTTTTAAGATATTATAAAAACGGGACCTTACAGGAAAAAGGCAAATACAAAGAAAATATACCTGCTGGAAAATGGATGAAATACTACGAAAATGGAAAATTAAAATCTGAGTCAAGTTTTAAAAATGGCATTTTAAACGGTAAATATGTTTTTTATTACGAAAACGGAAATAAACAATTTATCGAAAAATACAATATGGAAACGCGAGTTGGTGAATGGAAATATTGGTATGAATCCGGATCGCTAAAAGAATTACAGTATTATGACAATCAAAAGAAAACCGGCACATGGATTTCATATTACGAAGATGGTACGAAATGGGGAGAATGGACTTATGTTAACTCAAAGAAAGATGGGATTTGGAAAGAATGGTATCCTAATGGAAACATTAAGCAGGAAACAAATTATGAAACAAACAAGCAACAGGGATTAACTACAAGATATTTTGAAAACGGGAATATTGCCGAAGAAACAAATTTCGTTGATCATGAAAAGGAAGGAGAATGGAAAAAATATTATCCTAATGGTCAGGTTTCAATGATAGGTTTTTATAAAAAAAGCAGTACTAAAACCGGAACTTGGAAGTACTTTGATGAAGAAGGAAAACTAGTAAAAACTGAGGAATATTAAGCAAAGTAAATACTTTCAAATATAATAAAACCAAAAACTTCCCCAACCTAGTCATTAGTAACAACTCTAGCCGGGAAAGTTTATAAAACTACATAAAACCAAAAATATAGAATTATAATTTAGATAGCTTCTTTCTAGCCTCTTTCAAATTCTTTTCTACCTGTTCCCAATCAAGCACTTGCCATATTGCATTAAGATAATCAGGACGCTTATTTTGATATTTTAAATAATATGCATGTTCCCAAACATCTATTCCTAGAATTGGGATTCCTCGTACTTCTACAAGGTCCATTAATGGATTATCCTGATTTGGCGTTGAAGTAACAACAAGTTTTCCATCCTTTGTTAAAATAAGCCATGCCCAACCTGAGCCAAAACGTGTAGCACCAGCTTTTTCAAGTTCTGTTTTGAATCTTTTCAAATCGCCAAATTCTTTATTTATCATTTCAAGAAGCTCACCTTCGGGTTCTAATTTTGGACTTGGCGAAAATAATTTCCAAAATAAACTGTGATTATAATGCCCTCCGCCATTATTACGAACAGCTTTACTGTATTTACTAACATCAAACATTAAATCTTCTATTGATAGAGTTCCTGCTTCTGTTCCTTCAATTGCCTTATTCAAATTATTAACATATCCCTGATGATGCTTTGTATGATGAATCTCCATTGTCATTGCATCTATATATGGTTCAAGAGCAGAATATTTATAATTTAATTGTGGTAATTCGTGTACCTGAGCACTAAGCCCTCCAGGAACTGCAAACAAAATCAAAAGTGTTTTATTAAATATATTTGTTTTCATATCTATTTAAATTTCAAGTTATCTACTAAACAGGCTTATTTAGAATATGTTTAAATAATGGGTGGGATTAATATGTAAGAAAAAATAAATCTGTAATAAAATACTAATATTAGTAAGTACATTTTTTTAACTTTGTGACCTAAAACAGATTACATGGATAATTATATTCGTCCGGATGAAGAAGAACTGAGTAATGCCGATAAAGAATTTGAAAAAGCATTGCGGCCCTTAGATTTTGCTGATTTTAGCGGACAGGATAATATTGTTGAGAACCTTAAAGTTTTTGTTACTGCTGCAAATATGCGAGGAGAGGCTTTAGATCATGTCCTATTGCATGGTCCTCCAGGATTAGGAAAAACCACTCTCGCTTGTATTATCGCCAATGAACTTGATGTAGGGTTTAAAGTCTCATCTGGTCCTGTTTTAGATAAACCTGGAGATTTAGCAGGTTTGCTAACCAGTCTTGATTCGAATGATGTGCTTTTTATTGATGAAATTCACAGGCTTAATCCTATTGTTGAGGAATACCTTTATTCAGCAATGGAAGATTACAGAATCGATATTATGATAGACAAAGGCCCGGCAGCAAGGTCGGTGCAGATTCCACTCGAGCCATTTACTCTAATTGGTGCTACAACTCGCTCTGGTTTGCTAACTAGTCCTTTGCGGGCTCGTTTTGGAATAAATTGTCATTTGAATTACTATACTGCAGATATTTTAAAGAAAATCATCAAGCGTTCAGCTGGAATTTTGGACGTTCCTATAATTGATGATGCTGCTGCAGAAATATCTCGACGTAGTCGTGGCACACCTCGTGTTGCAAATGCGTTATTGCGTCGTGTCAGAGATTTTGCTCAAGTAAAAGGCGATGGAACTATTGACATTAAAATTGCAAAACATGCCTTAGAAGCACTTTACATTGACAAGTACGGTTTGGACGAAATGGATAATAAAGTTCTTCTAACAATAGTAGATAAATTTTCAGGTGGCCCTGTTGGATTAAAAACTATTGCTACTGCTGTTGGCGAAGACGAAGGGACTATTGAAGAAGTTTATGAACCATTTTTAATAATGGAAGGATTTATCAAAAGAACACCTAGAGGACGCGAAGCAACCGAAAAAGCATATCATCATTTAAATAAAATAAATCCCGGAACACAACAAAAACTGTTTTAATTATGAAATACTGTTTAGCATTTATAATTTTAATTCTATGTGTCAATGGAATATTTGCTCAAAAATCTCATAGCGATATTCTTGACGTCAAAGAATATACAATAGTTCTTAATATGACTGACATCGATGGTGAATTTATTGAAGGATACACAAGCTTACGATTATCTCCTGTTGAAGAAAATACTGATGTTTATTTATTGGACCTTCAAAATCTCGAAATCGACTCAATAACTTGCAATGAATCAGAACTTGATGGTTTTTCATACAATGATACTCTTATAACTATTGACCTTGTGAATAGTTATGGTCCAATGGACGAAATTAATATTAATGTTTATTATCATGGAAATCCCCAAATGGATCCTTCAGGCTGGGGAGGTTTTTATTTTATGAGTGGTTATGCATTTAATTTGGGTGTTGGCTTTGATGATGTACCTCACGCATATGGTAGAGTATGGTTTCCTTGTAATGATGACTTTATTGATAAAGCTATCTATAAAACAATTATTACTTCCCAGGCAGAACATACTGCTGTTTGTGGTGGTGAACTTTTTCAAGTTACTGAAAACACAGAAGAAGGAACTAAAACTTACGAATGGCATCTCGACCATGAAGTTCCCACCTATCTTGTTTCTGTTGCAGTAGGCTCATACGAACTACAATCACACATTTATGAAGGAATTGAAGAGGACATCCCTGTAGATTTTTACCTTTATCCAGGAGACAGTGCTCATGCTGCTGAATCATTTGTAAACATAGACAGCGTATTGAGAATTTATGAAACGAAATTCGGTCCATATGCTTGGACCCGCGTTGGATATGTCGAAGTCCCATTTAACAGTGGAGCAATGGAACATGTTACAAATATTGCTATGGGAGAATATTTTATTAATGGCTCTTTAGATTACGAAGGCCTTTTTTACCACGAACTTGCCCACATGTGGTTTGGTGATTTTATCACATGTTCCTCTGCAGAAGATATGTGGATAAATGAAGGTTGGGCAACTTATTGCGAAACTGTTTATAAACAATATTTATACGGTCTAGAAACAGCAAAAAACTTTCGCAGATCTTCTCATGATAAGGTTTTGCGATACTACCATATTGAAGATGGCGGGTTTCTCCCTTTATACCCAATGTCTCAAGATTTAACTTACTCTAGCACTGTTTACGAAAAAGGAGCTAGTGTTGCTCACGCCTTAAGAGGATATCTTGGAGATGATGAATTCTTTAATGGCATGACACAATTTCTACAGGATAATGCATATACATCAGTGTCTTCATATGACATGAGAGATTTTCTTACTAATTATAGCGGAATAGACATGACTGACTTCTTCGAAGATTGGGTTTTTTCTCCTGGATTTGTACACTATTCTATTGACTCAACACAAATTGTCGATAATGGAGGGACTTATGATGTAACTGTCTTTATGCATCAAAAGCTTAGGGGACGCGAAACATATGCAAACTCTAACAGAGTCGAAATATCATTTATGAATACAGATTTTAGTGTCCAAACAAAAATTCTAGAATTTGACGGTGAATTTGGTGAACAAACATTTACAATTCCATTTGAGCCAGTAATGACATTATGCGATTATAACGAAGTAATTTCAGATGCTACAATAGATCAAATTAAGTTTTTGAAAACAACAGGTTTAGAATACTACAGCTACACTTACTTTGCTGCAGACGTTCAATCTGTTAATGAAACGGACAGTACATTTTTGAGGATAACACACAATTGGGTTGCACCGGATCCTTTTCAGACAGACATTCTTGGTCTTATAATAGCCGACCACAGATTTTGGACAGTCGAAGGAATTTTTCCGGAAAATTTCAAAACCAATGGTAGGTTTACTTACAACAAAACCACAGGAAGTACAGGTTATGTCGATTACGATTTTATTACAAATAGCAATGACTCTTTAGTACTATTATACAGACCAGATAAAGCCACAGATTGGACAATTGAAGAAGCTGCTAATTCAACAATGCTCAAACGTTTTACAATTGATTCATTGAAAACAGGAGAATATTCATTAGCAATATGGGACTGGGACAGATATATGGACATAAGTAATAATCAAGTAGTAGAGTCTTTAGCTGACATCTATCCAAATCCTGGAGATGGCAATATCTATCTTAAAACAAAATCAAATTTCTCAGGACAGGTGCAAGTATTTAATTCTTCGGGCACATTACTACATCAGGATATTATCACTAATTCAACATCTGATATTTATTTCTCATTAAGTTATTTGCCTGATGGTCTATACTTTATGAAACTAACTGATGAGAAATCAAATAAAACAATTATTAAAAAATTTATTATTGAAAATTAATTATCACAACATGAGTTTTGTAAAAGAATTGGAATGGAGAGGTATGATACATGATATGATGCCTGGAACAGAAGATTTGTTGAATAAAGAATTCGTAACCGCATACGTTGGTATTGATCCAACAGCAGATTCCTTACACATTGGTCACCTTGTCAGTATAATGATGCTAAAACATTTGCAGTTAAGCGGCCACCGCCCTGTCATTGTTTTAGGTGGTGCCACTGGAATGATTGGCGATCCGAGTGGAAAATCACAGGAAAGAAATTTATTAGACGAAACAACATTGCGTCATAATCAAGAATCCATTAAAAATCAGATTTCTAAATTTCTTGATTTTGAGACTACCGAAAAGAATAAAGCTCTTTTGGTAAACAATTATGACTGGATGGTTAAATTTTCGTTTCTTGATTTTATTCGAGATGTTGGCAAACACCTTACTGTCAACTATATGATGGCGAAAGACTCTGTAAAAAAACGAATTAGTGGAGAGGATAAAAGTGGAATGTCATTCACAGAATTTACCTATCAACTTGTTCAAGGCTATGACTTTTTGCACCTATACCAAAACTATAATTGTAAACTACAAATGGGTGGTAGCGATCAGTGGGGTAATATAACAACTGGTACAGAATTAATCCGCAGAAAAGAATCCGGCGAAGCTTTCGCTCTTACATGTCCACTGATTACAAAAGCTGATGGTGGAAAATTTGGAAAGACTGAATCGGGAAATGTTTGGCTTGATTCTGAAAGAACCAGTCCTTATTCTTTCTATCAGTTTTGGCTAAATGTTTCTGACGAAGATGCCATAAAATACATTAAGATTTTTACAACAATTGATAAAGACACTATTGATACTCTGGTCGTTGAACAGAATCAAGCGCCTCATCTAAGATTATTACAAAAAAGACTGGCTGAAGAAATTACAATCATGGTTCATTCCAAAGAAGACTTAGAGGCAGCTGTAGAAGCATCAAATATTCTTTTTGGTAAATCAACAAGCGAAAGTTTAAGAAAACTTGACGAAAAAACATTTCTTAGCGTTTTTGAAGGTGTCCCAATATCTGAAATAAACAAATCTGAGCTTGAAAAAGGAGTTGATGTTTTTGATTTGTTAGCTGATACAACAGGTATTTTCCCTTCAAAAGGAGAACTCCGAAGAACAATACAAGGAAATGGGTTAAGCATCAATAAAGAAAAATACACAAACCTTGAAGGAATCATTGATTCTTCATTATTAATTAACGGTAAATATATTTTAGTTCAAAAAGGGAAAAAGAATTATTTCTTGATTTTAGCAAAATAGGACGCTTTTTATAATTATGGTTTAGTCGCCTTTAAACATTTGCATTATGAAAAATAGAATTATCACACTATCACTAGCAATATCTCTGATTAGCATCGTTGGTTTTTCGCAGGAAGATTCTATAACAATATCCAAATATCAGGAGTTTGCATTATTTGTAACTGGACAAGAATTCCCAGCATCAAACACAGACACAACAATTGATAGAGCTTTCTGGACAGAATACCAATCAAAGATTAATGTTGATTGGCCAACAATGGATAGCTCACGTTTAAGTCCAATGGGAAATTGGAGTGAAGAATCTATCAGACCAGAAATTAATGATAGTTTAATGCTGTTTTATCCTTTCTCTGGCCCTGATTTTTTACATGCTAATGTTATTTTTCCAAATGCATCAGGATATTTGTTTTTAGCACAAGAACAATTAGGAGAAATTCCTGATTTGACAACTGCAAGTGAAAGAGATTTATCTGACTATCTTGATAAATTCTACTATTCGATTCGGGATATTTATAAAAGAAGCTATTTTATTACTGGTAGAATGAATACTGACTTACACAACGCTAGAGTTAAAGGGGTATTACCAGTTTTAATATTCTTTATGTCTCAAACGGGTCATGATATTTACGATGTTACTTATGAAACTTTTGATTCTGAAGGAAATTTCATAGAATTAACAAGCGTTACTGGACGTTTTTCTGCTACAGAATGTATAAATATTAGTTTTAGCGTTAAGGATAGTGAAGAAAGCAAAACCTTGAGATATTTTAGATGCGATATTTCAGACAGTGGGTTTAAATCAACGCCAGTATTTAATTCTTATCTTGACGATCTTGATAGTGTTAATACATATGTAAAATCTGCATCATATTTATTGCATTATGGAACTTTTACCACTATAAGAAATATAATATTAGATAATTCTGAGTCAGTCCTTCAAGATGAC
>CAZUQY010000154.1:0-7394 GCA_964622935.1 uncultured Bacteroidales bacterium
TTTTTTTCATGATTTACTAAAAACGTTAAAATTGCATTTAATCCTGTTCCATAACCAATTTCAAGTATACTAATCTCAGATTTGCTAACGGACAAAAAACCCAATTGAATAAATATATGTTGAGATTCAGTAAAAGCTCCGTTAACGCTATGATAATGTTCACCAAATGCTGGGGAAAAGAGTGTTTTAGAATCATCTGCCGTTATAAATATTTCGGGCTTCATGTTTTTTCTTTTAGGATTTAGACAAAAATAATCTATTCTTTCCATATAAAAAAACAGGCTCCAAATTATAGAGCCTGTTACATCATTATACAAAAAATATATTATTGTTTTTCAAGATTACCTTTAGAAACCCAAGTATCTCCCAGACGTGGGTCAATAAATTTAATAAGATACTTATGGCTTGCATATTTAATTATTTTACCTTTCTTTTTTCCCTGAGTTGTAGTTACAACAACTTTATCTCCAACATTAAAACTAAGTTCTTGGGTTTTGGTTTCTTCTGTTTGATTATCAGTTGCGTTATCGTCTTTTATATCAGTTGGCTGAGGATTATCATTTGGTTTCATATTAACCTCATCCATCCAATAACCTTTATCGTTAACGTCAAGTCTTACAAAATATCTGTCAGGATTATACGGGTCTTTTTTATCAATATATCCGGGTATGTCGCCATTTGAGAATTTACCAATTACTTTATCTCCTACTTCGTAAGAAAGAACCTTTCTAACTATTAAATCGGGTTTTTCACCACAATTATTATCATTATTTTTTATTCTCTCTATGTCGGATGAAGGTGCCGGATAGAAATCAATTTCTCTAAGTTTATATGTTCCGTCTTGCTCTGCACCGACCATTCTAAGCATTCTTCTATTTTCTCTATCATAAAAAGTTATCATTCCACTTTGATAAGCTTTAACCGAAGGATACATACAATGAACATCAATGTATGACTGATGGTTTTCAATAACATTATCATACCATTTTTGAGACCGTGATTTTAATAAAACAGTACTATTGTCTTCGAAACAAGATTTTTCGAGCATTTTGTAAAGATAGGCTTTCACCTCATCGACTGATTTTGTCATAATAATTTCGTGCACGAAATAAAATAATTGTTTATCAGACTCAAAAACGGGAACATCCTCAACTTCCTGCAAACTTGATTGATAGGCTTTTGCTGAATTTTCTTCATCTAGTTCGGAAAGAGTTTTCATTTGAGCCATTTCTTCTGAAGTATATTTAATTATTTCTCCACTGTTTTTCGCAGAACCTTGCTCCTTTTTTGAAGAAAGAAAACTTTTCCATGGTCCTTTAAATTCATCAGCGTATAAACGAACTTCAATAGTTTGTTCAGCTTTTCGAACTTCGGTATATGATATTTTCTCGGAATAAGTAATGTTTGTTAAGAAAGAGACAGAAGTTAGCTCGTGCCAAAGAAATTTATTATCTTCAGGGAATGTAATTTCTGATATTTCACCAACTATATTATTATAAGTATTTCGATCAAGATACTTGATTAAATCGGCATTTATTAAAGCAAGTATTTCTCCTTTATCAGGATCCGGAACACCATCGTACGACCAATCTCCTATCAATTTCTGATCATATTGATAAGAACCTCCGACCAATTTATATTGAATTCCTCCTGAGTAAATAAAATATATTTCGGGATAGTTAGTTTTTGATTTGGTTGTATAACTACGACGATAATAATTATGCCATGCTCCGTCTTCGTAAACTTTTTCGGTAATACCGGAACCTAACAATTCAACATTAAGAATTTTACCACTAGTGTCCCCACTTTTAATCTTACTTATAATTGCAGACTCAGAGGGCTGGGCATAACATACCGTAATAAAAAGGCATGATATTGCCATTAAAAACATCTTTCTCATGATTTGATTTTTTTTATTAATACTCTTTTTCATTTATATGGTCTTTACAAATGTAGTAAATATTTTTAAACCCAAAACATACCATAAACCAAATGGAGATTCTACTCACAAATTCAACTTTTCAACTTAAATAGTTAATTACCCAATGCTCAACGCAACTAATTGCATTGAAGAGAGTCTATTGAACCAGACTTACCGAAAAAAGACAATAATTCGGATTCAGAGTAATGTTGATATAAACTTAAAAAACAATTTAAACTTTTTTTAGCTTGCAACCAAATAATTCATATTTTTGTCAGTATTGAAAATTAAATACTAAAACTCATGAAAAAATTCTACTCAATTACTCTATTAACTTTCTTGTTTGCGTTTTCGAGCATAATCATTTTTGCGCAAGAACAAGCAGTACAAATCCCAGACAGTTTCATTGAACATCTATCAATTGATGATGTGGACCATATTCAATTAATACCACCTTCAGCGGAATCAATCAAATATGAAGATCGTGAAGATGAAAAGAATGGTCAAATGATGAAAATTGCTCGTTTGTTACCTGTTAATCTTACTGTTGAAAACAGTGGAAGTTGGACAAAATTAGAAAATGGAACAAGTATTTGGCGACTAAGGCTATCAAGCGAAGGAGCAAAATCATGTGCTTTGCATTTCGATAGTTTTGCTTTACCTGAAGGCTCAAAAGTGTTTGTTTACAATACCGAACACAGCGTAGTCTTAGGCCCTTTCACATCTCAGGACAATCTAAAAAGAGAAGAGTATGCAATTGGACTCATATATGGTGAAAATGTCATAATTGAATACTCTGCGCCAATGGTAAAATCTGAAGATGGAACAATAAGTAATGAACTTCCAGATATCCAAATTGGTGAATATTCATATGTATATAGAGGTGAAGGACTTTTTGATAGCAGAGCTAAAGATACAGGTTTTGGGACATCCCAATGGTGTCAGGTAAATGTTAACTGTAGCGAAGGTGACAACTGGAGAGATGAACAAAAAGGTGTTGCAAGAATATATTGTGTAGAAGGAATGTCTGCAGGTTATTGTACCGGAACATTAATAAATAACACAAGTGGTGACCAAACAGCTTATTTTTTAACAGCCGACCACTGTGGTACTGATGCAACCACTTCAGACTTTAACCAATGGATATTTAGATTTAATTACGAAAGCTCTGGTTGTACAGAAACTAGTGAACCAACAGGAAATAATGTAACTGGCTGTACACGTAAATCTAGAGCACTTCTAAACGGAGGCTCAGACTTTATACTCATGGAATTAAGCGCTACATCAACAACCTTAAAGAACCTTGGTGCAGTATACAATGGCTGGAGTAAATCAACAAGTGCAAGTTCTAGTGGTGTGAGCATACATCATCCAAATGGGGACATTAAAAAAATATCTACTTACACAAGTTCCTTAAGCACTACTACATATGATGGTGGTACCGGCAACAATGGAGCAAGTGGAGCACACTGGCTTGTTTATTGGAGTGAAACTGATAATGGACACGGTGTTACAGAACCTGGTTCATCGGGCTCACCAATATTCAACAACAATGGTTATGTTGTAGGTACCTTGTCAGGAGGTTTGTCTTTTTGCACTGCATTGGATGATCCTGATCTTTATGGAAAATTTTCTTACCACTGGGAAACTAACGGAAGTGACCCATCAGAACAATTAAAATACTGGTTGGATCCTCTAACCACAGATGCACCTACTTGTGAAATGCTTGATCCAAATTCTATAGGACTTGTTGCTAATTTTAGTGGTAATCCAACAAGTGTAACAGTAGGCGGACAGGTGGCTTTTACTAGTCTTTCCAGCGGAGGTTCAATTACAAGTTATTCATGGTCATTCCCAGGCGGAACACCATCAACCTCGTATTCTCAGAACCCTACAATTACATATAATACACCAGGAACTTATAATGTTAGCCTAACGGTTAATACAAGTACCGATAATGACACCGAAACTAAAACAGGATACATAACAGTATCAGACAGCCAAGACTTTAGCTATGATTTTGAATCATGTTCAAATTTTGATGTAGATAATTTTAGCCCTTGTACAACTTATGATGGAGACGGATCAACTACATATGGAGTAGATGGCGTTGACTTTACCAACGAAGGCTACACAGGTGCATTTATGGCATTTAATTCAACCGCAACCACTCCTGAAAGTAGCGAAATATGGGATTCTCATGGTGGCGTTAAAGACGGTGCATGTCTTGCTGCAACAACTGCTCCAAATAATGACTGGTTTATCACTCCACAAATAAATTTACAAAATAATTCATCTTTTAATTTTTGGGCTAAATCAGTAACTGCAGAATACGGATTAGAAAGATTTAAAGTATTGGTATCAACAACAAACAACAGCATAGGTAGTTTTTCTGCTATTAGTAGTGGATCATACATCGAGGCTCCAATAAGTTGGACAAAATATGAATACAATCTTTCATCATACGACGGACAGGCTATTTATATTGCTATTCAATGTGTCTCCAATGATGCATGGGCTTTCAAAATTGATGATTTGTTCGCTGAATCTAGTGCTGCTGTCGATAATGTGATCGCATCTAAAATACATCTTTTCCCAAATCCAACTGACGGCGTCTTTACAGTGTCTCTGCCTGAAACAAATGCAAATATAATAGTTAGAAATTTACTGGGACAAGAAGTAACTTCAATTATCACAAACTCTGAAGAAACAAAAATTGACCTAAGTAATCAACATTCAGGAGTATACTTTATTGAGATTCAACTTAAAGAAGGTAAATTTACAAAAAAGATCACGATAGAATAATAGAGATATTTTATTTTTAAGAATTTAAGGCGGAATTAATCCGCCTTTTTTTTATTTTTGTATTATGAGAAAAGTTAAAAATGCATTTATTAAAGCGCTGCCAGAATACATGTGTTTTGCGTGTTCGCCAAACAATGAACAGGGCTTACGGATGGAATTTTTCGCAGATGAAAACTCTATATGGTGCGAATGGCAACCCCGACCCGAATTCGACGGATGGAAAGGTGTTATTCATGGTGGAATACAAGCAACACTAATGGACGAAACAGCAGAATGGTTAATATTTGTTCAGCATGGACGTTCAGCTGTAACAATGGAACTTAATTGCAGATATAAAAAACCTGTAAATTCTGAAAATGGAAAAATAACAATCAAAGCTGAGGAGATTTCGCTAAAAAGAAATATTTCTGAAATCAAAATCAGCATTTTTGACCATGATGACGAATTGTGCAGCGAAGCAAATGGGAAATTCTATGTTTTTTCAGAACAGCAATCAAAAGAAAAGTATTTATTCCCTGGAAAAGAAAATTTTTGATTAAAACTTCATAATAAGCTCTAAATTCAACCTTCTTCCTATTAGATAATTCGGCACGCCATACTCTGTGCCACGAATATCTGTCACATAAGTGTATGAAATCTTCTGACTTCGACACCTCAGATACAAATAACACTACATTAACACAGCATTAGTCGTATTCTTTGAAAGACTTCTTAACTTTCTTGCTTAATCAAGAAACTTACAAAGAAATCAAGATAAAACAATGCGTCCAACCCGCCTCAAATAAAATAATAGAATTGTAAGTCGACCTAGTATAAAACAAATACCAGCCATCTATGCTTACAAAATATTTGTTTTATAAACGACATGTCGGCTCGACACAATTTTAATTATTTTATCTTCACCGCTAGAGCTGCCCGCTGTTTTATCAGTCCAACACGCGGTGCATATCCTTAAATATACTTGTTAAAGAACACAAATCATTTTTAATTATTGCAATAAAAATTATGGGGAGTCCCAGTGTATAAGTCAAAAGAGAAGTTCTAATTAAAACTTCATAATAAGCTTTAAATTCAGCCTTCTTCCTGTTAGATAATTCGGCACGCCATACTCTGTGCCACGAATATCTGTCACATAAGTGTATGAAATCTCATTATTAATATCCAGCAGATTAAATGCTTCCAGACTTAACCAGATACTTTTAAAATGTCTGAAAGGATTACCTTCGCTCAATAACTTATATTCTGATTTAAGCTGCTTTGAAATCCCAATATCAACACGTCTATAAGGATTAAATCTAGGATATGGCTTATCCGTTTTTTCAACCGGCAAACCTGTACCAAACAAAATATTAATATATGCCTGCCATGTCTCATGTTTTGGGATATAATCCTGAAAGAATATTCCAAAATTAAGACGCTGATCTGAAGGTCTGGGTATTAATCCCAAATAAACAGTGTCAACAATGCCGTCACTATCTTTCTGTGTATAAAAATCGCCCTCTATATCCTCCATAGTTTGCATTATAGCAACACTAAACCATGATTCTGTTCCCGGCACAAACTCACCGTTAACCTTTGCTTCAATTCCAGTACTGTAACCAGTTGCCAGATTTTCACCGTAATATCTTATCCTCACATTATCAATAGTGTATGGAATAAGATTATACATATATTTATAGTATATCTCTGTCACTAATTTAAATGGTCTGTCCCATGCCTTAAAAAGATAATCAGATCCCAAAACAATCTGATATGATGACTGTGCTTTAATATCATGATTTAAACTACCATCGAGTCTGCGAACTTCTTTAAAGAATGGTTGCTGATGATAAAGTCCTGTAGAAAAACGAAATACCATATCCCTCTCCCAATCAGGTTTAAGTCCAATATTAAGTCGTGGGCTGACTAGAAATTCATTATTAAAATCCCAATAATTAAATCTTAATCCTCCTCCAATTGAAAACACTGATTTTTCCAAATCAACTAAATAGGAATCTTGTACAAATGCACTAAATCGATTACTCGTAATATCAAAATTATCAATATCTGTAAAATAAAGTGGCACAATATCTCTATCTGCAGGTGTTAAAGCCTGTTCGGAATAACCATAACTTCCTAATGAATAACCTGATGAGTCAATCATATTCCATTCATGCACACTATAATCAAATATTTCAGCATTGTATTGAACTCCCCACAAAATATTATGATCACCTGTTTTATAATCCCCAATTTGCTTAAAAGATATGATGTAACCATCAAGATAATTTCTTGCATGATCAAGATATGATCCAACACCGATATTTGAAACACTATCTCCAAGATTATCAGAACCAAGTTGTTTATCTAGTTCATTTAGATAGTATTGTCCTAGAATATCGAATGATTCCTGTTCACTTGTATAATATGCAGAGGCAATAAATTTTAAGTTTAAATCTTTTGAAACTTTATAATAACCGGTAAATGCTCCAGTAATATTTTTGAATCTGTCATATTCCTGTCCTTCAAAATACATCATTATTTTAAGGGCTTCATCTAAAGTCCCCCATGATGTTTCTCTATCTGTTGGTACATAATTATAAGAATTACTACTAATATTACCAAGGAAGCTAAGTTCAAATTTATCAGAAAAATCATAAGTTAAATAAGCCTGAAAATCCAGATATGT
>CAZUQY010000155.1:0-7381 GCA_964622935.1 uncultured Bacteroidales bacterium
CGGTCTGTTAATTATTATCAGTCGGAAGGTGCAAGTCCTGAAAAAATCATCCTGGGACTTCCATATTATGGACATGAATGGAATACTGTTGGATCTACAATTCCTTCAAGTACGACAAGTTCTGTTAGTTCTAGAACATACAAAACGGTTAGAGATAACTCCTCAGGTAATTATTCAATAAGGCAATGGGAGCCGACAAGTTTAACGCCATATTATGTGTATTATTCCTCTAATTGGAGACAGTGTTTCTGTGATGATGAGGAAAGTCTTGGGTATCGCTATGATCTAGTTAATATGATGGGTATTGGCGGAATTGGTATTTGGGCTTTAGGTTATGACGATGGTTATGTCGAGCTTTGGGACCTTATTCGTGAGAAATTTACTGATTGTGCGACTTACCCTTGTGGAGGAACATTTTATGATTTAGCTGGACCTGATAAAGACTATTTTAATAATTCTGATTACACATTTACTATTGCTCCAACAGGAGCGACACAGGTCTTTCTTGAATTTCCGTTTTTTGATATTGAGCCAGGAAGTGACGCGGAATGTAATTACGATTTTATTGAAATTTTTGATGGCCCTGATGACGGTTCTGCAAGTCTAGGTCGTTTTTGTAATACTATAGGGAATCCAGGTACTATAATTTCATCCGGAAATGCTCTGACATTAAGAGTTTATTCAGATGGAGCAACTGATGAAAATGGTTTCGAAGGTTCATGGACATGTGTACAGGATAACGTTGTACCTGAGACTTTAGTCACTGCAGATGAATGGGAATCAGATGGTTTTACAGCAAATTTCACTGATACCGATAACGAGGCGGTGGATATTAGTCTTTATCAGGTTCTAGATAATGACGGTTCTGAGTGGAGAGCAAATGAAACTTATGGTTTTTTTAACGATAATTTTGATTCAGAAATGCATTCCGATTGGACAAATTTGTCAGGGACTTGGTCTGTTAGTAATGGACATCTTATGCAGTCAGATGAAACCTTGTCTAATGAGAATATTTATACTAATGTAACTCAAACATCAGGAGGTGTATATCTTTATCATTGGCAAATGAAAATTTCTGGCTCAGGAACAAACAGGAGAGCTGGGTTATATATTTGCTGTAGCGATCCAGAGCTAGATCAAAGAGGAGATTCTTATATGATTTATTTTCGTGTTGACCAGAACACATGTCAGATATATAAATCTATTGATGATGATATTAACATGACTGTAGAGGATGGTGTAGAAGTTAACGAAGACACATGGTATGATTACAAAGTAATGTTTAATACAATTACTGGAGAGATTAAAGCATATCAGAACGATATTTTGGTCTCCTCATGGACAGACCCTGATCCTCTTATAATCGGGAATTCCATTTCTCTTAGAACAGGTAATTGCATAACAGAATATGATGATATTAAGGTTTATAAGAGTCGAACTTCATCAGAAACAATAACAGTGGGAGCAACAGATGAAGTGAGATATCAAAACGATGGAGTGTCTAATTCTTCATGTCGTATAAAATCAATAGTAATTGATGAGTCTGGTAATTTTTCATCGTTAGAAGGTGCAGATGTAAATATAGATTGGACTGCATCCGAAGATGTTTTAAGTGTAAAGGATGGGCCAGGTGTTGATATTGATACTACATATATCGGAACAGAACTAACTGCAAATTGGACAGAATCAATAGAGCAAAATTCTTATATTACTACTTATGAGTACTGTATTGGATTAACTTCTGGAGCAGAGGATGTTATTGGATGGACAGATAATGGCACAGCTACAAATGTTGTCCATGCGGGTTTAAGTCTTGTTTCCGAGACGGAATACTTCTTTAGTGTTAGAGCAACAAATGTTGTAGATTTAATATCAAATATTACTTCAAGTGATGGCATTATATATGTTGACCCAGAAGAGTTAACAATTTCTGATTATACAATAACGAGCATAACTGTTTGTGAAGGAACAGCTGTTGAGTTTGTTAATCTATCACAAAATGCGATTTCTGTTAAATGGACTATCACTGGCCCGCAAAACGAGCTCAGTACAGATGATTCTCCATCAATTGTTTTAGTTGAGGGGGATTATGAAATTGAACTAATTGCTTACGGTGCGATTTTTAACGATACAGTTACTGAAAACTACTATATCACAATAAATCCATTGCCAGTTGTTCCAACAAGTCTTACAGCTAGCGAGATAGAAATCTGTGAAGGAGAAAATACAGTATTGTCATGTTCCGGTGGTAGTGGAACAATATTTAGCTGGTATATGGGTTCGTGTGGTTCTGATTTAGTAGGTGTTGACAATAATATTACTGTTGATCCAGTAAGCACTACTACGTACTTTGGTAGATGGGAGAATGAATGTGGAAATTCAGATTGTTTGCAACAAATTATCACCGTAAACGATTTACCTAATTCATCTGTAACTGTAGAGATAAGTCAGGATGAAATTTGTGCAGGTGAGATTTCTACTTTGTCCTATACTGGTGGGAGTGGTGACACATTTAATTGGTATTCAGAGATTTGTGGAGGCAGTTTAGTCGGATCTGGTAATAATATAGAAATATCGCCAAGTGAAGATATAACATATTATGCACGTTGGGAAAACTCTTGTGGTAATTCTTCTTGTAATAGTGTTAGTGTAATTGTAAATTCATTACCAGTTATTCCAGAATCATTGACTGTAACGAATCCTGTAATATGTGGAATTGGAAGCTCGACTATTAGTTTTGAGGGCGGTAGTGGTGCATCTTTTACATGGTATACAATTGATTGTGGTGATGCATTTGTTGGCGAAGGGAATGAGTTGTCAGTTAGTCCTACAGAAGTAACAACATATTTTGGAAGATGGGAAAACTCTTGTGGGGATTCCGATTGTTTAAGTATAGAAATTGATGTGCAGGATAATCCTGTTGCTGATTTCTCAGCTATCGAAACTACTTTGGAGTTGCCAGATGCTACTGCGTATTTCATTAACAATAGCGAAAATGCTGTTTCATATTTTTGGGATTTTGGCGACGCCGAGACTTCTACTGATGCAGAGCCTTGGCATGCATATGTTTCTATAGGGTTATATGCAGTAACACTTGAGGCAATAAGTGAAGATTGTGGCAGTGATATTTTAATGCTAGAAGATTATATACTTGTGATAGACCCTGCCATAGTCAATCAAGTGCAAGAAGAGATTGGGTTTTTTGTATACCCAAATCCAGCAAGTGATCGACTTTACATCAACTATATAGAAGGAAATATTACTAGTGTTAAAGTTTTTGATATTACAGGGAAAATAGTTTATCAGAATGATTTTGATACGAAGCTTGGAAATATTGATATCTCTCAATATAGTGATGGAGTATATGCTGTTGAAGTATTTGCAAACAAAAAAAAGTACTGGGAGTCAGTAATATTTAAGAAGTAAATTTAAATATGTTAATTTATAGAATAAGCCTGCCTAGAAGCAATCTTTTTTCTGTTGTTGAAGAATTCTTACAGAAACTAACTACACATGCTGATCGACCAAAATAACATTCCCATCAGGGTCAGTAATCATAAAACTTGCTGGTCCTTTGCTGGTTTTGGAATCTCTGCTCCAAATTCCTTAATGTTTTTTAGAATACTGTCAACTTCTTCTTCTGATATTAGAGAATACATATTTGGTCAGGAGAAATTAAAAGCTTACGACTTGATGTTACTGAAATATTCAGAATGCTATTGGGATAAGAATGTTGAATACAAGTTGATTTGTTTTACTGAAACTGATGTTGATTTGGTTATAATCACAAGAAAAAGAAAAACGATAAATTAAAAATTAGACGAAAACTTAAAGTGGACCCTCAATTATATTATGAACTTATGGACTCTTTAACAAACACAGGATTATTTAATCTCAACAAGTCGGATTTAGAAACAGAGAAAATAGATCAAGAAAATGTAAACAGAATAAATCTTAATATCTCAGATGGAATCTGCCAGACGTTCGAAGTATATAGAGGCAATGACCCTTTGGGGATAAGAGTTTACGAAGCTGTTCAATATTATGAATTTTGTGGTAATGAAAACTTGATGACCTTTAATGATGTCTGTAGATTGTTTGATAAGGATTTGATAAGGAATAGATAAAGCAAAACCAATAGTTTCATTTAATATTTAATGTCTCACAATTTTCCCAAATCAATTTTGTACAGTTTATTTCTTAATTACGTATAATTCTTTGATTGGTAGAGTAAATTCTTATTAATATCGATTAGATTTGATTAGAGATGAACTTATTTGTAATTATGTTATTAATTTAATAGTAAAACCTCACAAAATGAGAAACTTAACAATACTAATGTTCTTAATAGCTGTTTTTGGATGTAGCTCATTATTTTCGCAGCAAACAGTTGGTTTGTTTAGCAACACAATCGATTCATATAATGGCTACACTTTATTTGCTCCAATGACAAATAAAAAAACATATCTAATTAATAATTGCGGAGAAAAAGTACATATATGGCTTTCTGATTATAGACCTGGACTTTCTGCATATCTTTTAGAGGATGGAACTCTATTGAGAACTAGAGATGCCCAAAATACTACTTTTGCCGTTGGAGGTTCTGGTGGGGGAATAGAAATGTTAGACTGGGATGGTAATGTTATTTGGGAATATACTATATCTGCAAGTACAGAATGTCATCATCACGATATTGAATATTTGTCAAACGGAAATATTTTGGTAATTGTTTGGGTCTTAAAATCACAAGCAGAATCAATACAAGCAGGAAGAAATATCTGTGGCGCAACACTATGGTCTGAGAAGATTATAGAAATAGAACCCGATTTAGTAAATGGTGGAGGGAGCATTGTTTGGGAATGGCATGCTTGGGATCATCTGGTGCAAGACTTTGATGAAACAAAAGATAATTATGGAACAATTAGTATTTCTCCTGAGTTATTGGATATTAATTTTACTGGTGAGAATCCAACTACCCCAGATTGGCTTCATATTAATTCAATTGATTATAATGAAGAATTGGATCAAATTATGTTAAGCTGTCATATTTTTAGTGAAATTTGGATAATAGACCATTCGACAACTACTGCTGAGGCTGCCAGTCATGTAGGAGGAACATCTAATAAAGGAGGTGATATTTTATATCGCTGGGGAAATCCTCAGGCTTATGATCAAGGTTCAAGTGCAGATCAGCTACTGTTTAAACAACATGATGCCAGTTGGATAGAAGCATCTTTGCCTGATGCCGGCATGATAATGATTTTTAACAATCAGGCTGGGAGTCCACTGTACTATTCAGAGGTGAATGTTATAGATCCACCTGTAGATGTTGGTGGAAATTATACATATTTAGGTTCGGCATTCTCACCTTCAAGTTTTTATTGGACTTATCAATCTACGCTACCTACTGATTTATATGCTTCAAATATTTCAGGTGCTCAAAGATTACCAAATGGAAACACTTTGATTTGTGTTGGTACATCAGGCACTTTTTTCGAAGTGGACAATGAGGGAAATACAGTTTGGGAATATGTTAATCCTGTTAGTGCAATTGGAATCATCGCTCAGGAAGAGCCTGTAAGTCAAAACTCTGTATTTAGATGTTATAGGTATTCCGTAGATTATCAAGGACTTAACGGACATGATCTAATTCCTCAGGACTATATAGAAACTGGGTCTACTTTTGAGTGTATTTTGTACACAACAACACAAACTAATGAAAATGAATTTGAGCTCGAAACTTCTGTATATCCGAATCCTGCCAGAAATAATATCAATATATCATCAAACAGCATTATAAATTCTATAACTATCTATAATACATTAGGCGAAAAATTAAAAACTATTTTTCCAAGAGAAAACCATACGAGCCTTAACATAGCAGGATTTTTCGATGGAATATATCTTATTAAGATAATATTAAGTGATGATAAGGTTTGTTATGAAAAAGTAATAATTGAAAAATAACTTTTATCTAATATGTGCACCAGTTTTTTCTTCATAAGCACTAATTAGCTTTTTCATTATTTTGTCTATTTGTACATCTGTCATAGTCTTATTTGTACCTTCTAATAAATAAGGAGAGAGCATAAGGTGTTTTACCAGCAGCGATGTTTTTACCTTCGTAAACATCAAATAGGCTTATTGCCTTTAATGTTTTTCCAACAACCTCATATGCTACATCGCTTAACTGCTTGTATGTTATAGATTTATCTATTAGTAATGCAAGGTCTCGTTTAATATTTGGAAATTTGCTTACAGGTGTGTAAACTAGTTTAGATTGCTTAACTAATTCAATTATTAGATCCCAATTTAGTTTAGCATAAAACACTTCGCTGTCAATGTTAAACTGTTTCATCATATCAGCCGAAACGATTCCTGCTTTAAGAAGATTTTTACCATTATACTGATAGGCATGGCATAAACTGAAGCTATTGTCAGAATGTATCTCAAAATTGATTTTGTTAATGTTTATTCCTAACTTATTAAAGATGTTATTTACAAATGATTTTAAAAGGAAGTAATCGCTTGGATTATCTTTTATGTTCCAACTTAGTTGGTTCCTTTTTCTTGTCATCCACAAACAAATATACTTTGTTTCGGAGTATTTTTAATGTCTCCAGTGCTTTTCTCGGAAAGTTTCCATCCCAGACAATTTGTATAAAAGTCAATTGATTTTTCAATACTTTTTACATCCAGTGCCGCTAAGTGGATTTTCTGTCTCATAGTAACTATTTTTGTTTACGTAAAAAAAATAAAATTAGAGAAATTGTCTTAAATTTGATGATTGAAAGGAGTTTTAGTATTGTTAATCTTTTGTTAATCAGGAATGTTTTTGAAAATCCTATTAAATCTTTTATTACTTTTATCTTTGGTAATTTGAGGGATTTCCATTTTTGATTTACCCTCATTATTTTTTAATATTAAATTCAAATAAATGAAAAAAATCCTAATTTTTTTACTCACGGTTGTAATGTTTTATGGTTGCGTCAATAAAGACGAAACGAGAACGAAAACACAAACAGATGAAAATGGTTATGCCTATGAGTATGTCGAAGGCGATCCTTCGAATGCTAGAATTTACACTTTAGACAATGGGCTAACAGTATATATGGCTGTTAATAAAGTCCTGGTGGCAATCGGCGGCAAATGGAATAGGAAGGAGAAGGCGCACCTGTTTAAAAATCCTGTCTCTGAAATACTTGAAGAGATCCTGTTGACTGGCGAGTACACGGATGCAAAAAAGGAATATCAGTTTTTTGAGACACCGTCAGGCATTGCTAAACAACTTGTTGATATGGCTGAGATACAACCAGGTGAAAGCATCCTGGAACCAAGCGCTGGAAAAGGAGCTATTGCTAAATATATAAACGAGGATTTT
>CAZUQY010000156.1:0-7362 GCA_964622935.1 uncultured Bacteroidales bacterium
TATTTTTCAAAGGTAAATTATTTACCTTAGCACATCAAAATAAAATATTCCCTTATATCTTAATACCAGAGTCATACAACGTTTTTTTTAGTATATTTGTCTATCAATCATATTTTATGAAAAAGTTTTATTTAATACTACTATTAGTAATATATAGTCTGAGTCTATTCTCACAGACTCCTATTGCAAATGCTGGAAATGATACTTTGTTTTGTGGATATTCTGACTATCTTAATGCAATACCATCAGTTGGAAATGGATTGTGGTCATGCGATTATGAAGAAATTACCATCCTTAATCCAAATAATCCGAATACCGAAGTAGTAACTACAGTTTTAAATTCAAACAATCCAACACAACCATATTTTGAATTAATTTGGACTGAAACAAATAATGATTTATCTGATAGTGATACAATTCAAGTCTATTTTGCAAGAATTCCTTCATCTAATATTAATATTATTCCAGCAAAATGTTTTGGGGAAATGTTTACAATTGCAGCATGCGAAGATTCATTATCTTACTACAACTGGTATTTTTACGATGGCATTACTGACAGTACTACACAAAATGCATCTGATGGTTATTTTGAATGCTTTGTCCACTGGAACAATACAGACACTTTACATCAAGTCGGACTAATTTCAAGAAACTACTGGGGATGTCAAAGTATTTTTAACATTGACACAGTCTACGAACCTCAAGTTCCTAATTTTGATGTAACTTTATTCCCTGACACTTGCTCTTTAAGAAAAGGAGCTATTATATTTGGTGATACTTTAGGAAACACGAGTTCTTTCTGGTTGGATTATGGAAATGGTCCAGCACCTGGATCCCCAATAACTCATGTGGAAAACCTTCCTGCTGGAGATTACGACATTAGGACATCATACCTAACAGCAAATACAACTCACTATGCATATTATTTTTGGACTTTTGGAACTGCAAATTGTGTCGACACTTTAACATACACTATTGAATCTGCGTTTAATATTGAAGCTAGTTTCTCAATTTCTCCCGTTACAGATATTGGCAATCTAACAGCAGATAATGGGACTGTAATTTTCGTAAACAATACGGTTTCAGATATTGAAGATTTAATAACTATTTGGAATTTTGGAGATAATACTAATTTTACCAGCTCAGACATCCTTATTGAACACACTTATACTGTAGCAGGTTGTTTTATTCCTCAAATCAAAGTTTATACAAATACTATAGAAGGGTGTCAGGATTCTCTCATATATGACTTTTGCATTCCTATTGATCAAGGAATAAAAAAAAGCACTGAATTCTATACTTTCCCAAATCCGGCACCTGACAGATTTCATTTTCAATTACCTTACGGCATAACAGCACATTTAGAGGTTTTTGATTCATATGGAAACCTAATTCTAGAGATAGATGACTATAACAGTGAAAGCATTTCAACTGGGAGTCTGAATTCAGGAACATACTTCGTACGTTGCACTCAATTAGAAAATACTTACTGTTCAAAAATTATTATCCCGTAAATAACAACTCTTATATCACAACCATTCCAGCAGCAACAGTTTCATTTGTTGCTTCGTCTATAATTACCAAACTACCTGATACTGGGTTTAATTTGTAATCATCAACAAAGATTGGTGCTGTTGTTTTAATTGAAATATTTGCAATATCATTCATTCTAACGTCTTTGTCCTCTAGATTTTCTTCAAGTGTATTGATGTTGATTTTATAATTAACAGCTGTTAACATACACTTTACTTCACTTGTAGAATGACGCAGAACATACTTGCTCCTTACGAGTAATGGTTTCTCATTAAACCAACACATCATTACATTAAATTCTTTAACAATTTCTGGCAAATTATCTGAAGGCACAATCATATTACCTCTAGAAATATCAATATCATCTTCTAAACACAATGTTAAAGATTCTCCTGATTTAGCCTCGTGAAGATCCTGCCCAAAATCTTCAATACTTTTTATTTTGCTTGTTAGCATAGATGGCAAAACAGTAACTTTATCTCCAACATAAAGTTTTCCACCAGCTAATCTTCCTGAGTAACCTCTAAAGTCGTGATACTCGTCTGATTGAGGTCTTATTACATACTGTACTGGAAAACGCACACATTTACTACTATAGTCATCAGCAATACGAACAGTTTCAAGTAATTGTAAAAGTGTTTCACCTTTAAACCAGCTTAAATTCTCAGATTTATCAACTACATTATCGCCATACTTTGCACTTATAGGAATAATATGAATATTTCTGGCTTCAACTTTATCAGCTAATGACTTTATATCGGCAGCAATTTCGTTGAATTTCTCTTCAGAATGCCCAACCAAATCCATTTTATTTACACAAAATATTGTATGCTTCATATTTAACAACGAAGCAATAAATGTATGTCTAATGCTCTGTTCTATCACACCATTACGCGCATCGACTAAAATTACCGCGACATCAGCAGTTGAAGCGCCGGTTACCATATTTCTGGTATATTGGATGTGACCGGGAGTGTCAGCAATAATAAACTTACGATTTGGAGTTGAAAAATATCTGTATGCAACATCAATAGTTATCCCTTGCTCCCTTTCTGCTCTTAGCCCATCCGTTAACAATGACAAGTCAACCTCTTCACTCCCTTTACGTTTAGATGTTTCTGTAATGCTATCTAACTGATCCTCAAAAATAGATTTACTATCATAAAGCAGTCTCCCAATCAATGTACTCTTTCCATCATCAACACTTCCTGCAGTTGTAAATCTTAATAATCCTATTTCAGGTTTGTTTTCCATTTTTTCTATCTAATAAATAATCAACACATTTTGTTTTCTGTCCAACTCTAGTTCACTTTAGTCACTTTAGCTCACTTTAGTTCACTTCGAACTTCGAACTAAAAATAACCTTCCTTCTTCCTATCCTCCATGGCCGCTTCGCTACGTTTATCATCAGAACGTCCACCTCTTTCAGTAATACGTGAAGATGCAACTTCAGCAACAATTTCATCAAGAGAATTAGCAGTCGACAAAGTCACACCAGTACATGTAATATCACCAATTGTACGACACCTAACATCCATTTCTTTAAGTTCTTCTGTAGGTTTTAATTCCATAAAAGGAGCATGAGCTAGCCACACACCATCACGAAGAAATACTTTTCTACGATGAGTATAATATAAATTTGGAAGAGCAATTTTCTCTCTCATAATATATTGCCATACGTCTAATTCTGTCCAATTACTGATAGGGAACACTCTAAAATGCTCACCCATATTTTTGCGACCATTGAAGATATTCCAAAGTTCTGGTCTTTGATTTTTAGGATCCCATTGTCCAAAATCATCTCGATGAGAGAAGAATCTTTCTTTAGCTCTTGCTTTCTCTTCATCTCTGCGACCACCACCAATAGCAGCATCAATTTTCATAGCTTCTATACCATCAAGCAAAGTTACAGTTTGAAGCTTATTTCTACTTGCATTCACTCCTTTTTCTTCAATGACTTTACCTTCGTTTATCGAATCCTGAACATATCTAACAATAAGCTCACAACCAAATTCTTTAACTAAATCGTCTCTAAATTTTATTGTCTCATCAAAGTTGTGACCAGTGTCAATGTGCATTAATGGAAATGGAATCTTTGCAGGCCAAAAAGCTTTTCTAGCTAAATGGACTAAAACAATAGAATCCTTTCCCCCTGAAAACAATAATGCAGGGCGTTCAAACTGTGCAGCAATCTCACGCATGATAAAAATCGCTTCATCTTCTAATTGCTGTAAGTGTTCGCTACTTATTTTAACCTCATTCATTTATATAAATTTTATTCATTCTTGTTAATTACCATGTGTATGTAATCCACACTCTTTCCCTGAATTATTTTCCCACCACCATCTACCAGAACGGAAATCTTGACCAGGCTGTATGGCTCTGGTACAAGGTTCGCAACCAATACTTAAAAAACCTTTGTGATGCAAGCTATTGTATGGAACATTCTTTCCTTTAAGATAATTCATAACCTCATCTAGCGTCCAGTCAAACAATGGATTAATCTTTAAAAGACCATATCCATGATCCTCTTCAATCATTTCCATTTTAGTCCTACCATTTGATTGTTCTGCTCGAATCCCGGTTACCCAACATTTCATTCCCTTCAAAGCTCTTTGTAATGGTTCTACTTTCCTGATGTTACAGCATTCTTTACGATTTTCTATAGATTCGTAAAAACTGTAAGGCCCTTTTTGTGAAACCAAATTCTCAATAGATTTTGTATCTGGATAATAGGTTTTGATTGATTTTTTGTATTTCTCAATTGTAAAATTAAAAACTTTATAAGTTTCTTCAAACAACCTTCCTGTGTCCAAAGTAACAACTTTAATATCAATATCATTAGCAAAGATCAAATCTGTAACAACCTGATCTTCAACACCAAAACTTGTAGTAAAAACAATCTTACCATCAAATTCATTTGCTATAAACTTAAGTTTTTCAACCAAGTCTAAATCCTTAATCGCATTTTGTAATTGATCTACTTCCATTAAAATATCTTAATTTAAAGGATTTAGCGAAATTAACATTCTTCTGACAACTCTACGCCTAATCATATTATAATGTCTAACATAAACGCGCATTTTCCCCCATCTGACAACATTCCAAGCTCGTTCGTGCATAAAATAAAGAAACATTTTAATCACAGCTTCTGCTCCCGCAACTCCAGATGCTTTTTCGGTAGCATAAGGGTCGTCATAAAAAAACATATATGTTAAAGCAAAAGTAGTAGCAGATGCGATAACCCTCCAAGTTAATGTCTTAGCAATACTTTTGATAGGGCGTTCTCGAACTTCTACAGACTCTTTTGGTTTATTTTTCTTCTCAGCCATTTTTTGCCAGATTAAGTTACAAAAATACTCCTTACGAAACTATTTGATATCAGATAAAATACCCCTTTCTGTGCGTATTAATACCTACAAAATAAACATAAAAAAGTCTATTTTTCAATAAACTCCTTCAATAAATCAAGAATTTTTGTCCATTCGTTTTCCGAAACATAAATCTCTCCTGTCATTATTCCGTACTTTTCAGAAATTTCAATCCTATGTTCCGGAATATCTAATGTAATATCACCAGCACAAAATGACCAACGAGATCCAATTATTTCGCAAAAATAAATACTAATTCCAGTAGTTGCTTTTACTCTATCTGCAATAGAATTTAAGCATTCGTTAATATTCGAAAATTGATTCGAAATTTCCAAAATATCTTTAGATGTAAAAATCGCGTTCTCCATTACAAATATGTTCATATTTATCTAAGAAATTTTCATATAATTTACCTTTCTTATAAAAAGGCATTTCCTTAATCTCCATCATTTCTTTTTCAATAATTGGAAAACCAATCTCACGAGTTTCGTCAGATGCATAATCGTCGAGAAATTCTCTATAAGTAAGAACTGCATTTAATTTACAGAATTTGCCTTCTTTACAAGATTTTAGCAGACCCATAATTTTATCTCCTGTACGCCCGCAACGATATCCTGCTGTACAAAATGATGAAATCATTCCAAGCTTACCCATTTCTCTGACCATTTCGTCAAGAGATCTTGTATCATTTAGGATAAATTGCTGTTTTTCTTTGATTTGTGTACTTCCTTCAACTTGTACAAGAGCTTTTGCTTTTAATGCATCTGTATATCCACCAATACCGATATTACTAGAGGCGTCTGTTTGTGTGCAACCAATAGTCATAAGAGCTGTATGAGTATCAGGTTGTTCACGTACAGTACAAATTAGTCCTGTATAAGGAACAGATAAACGTAAAATAGCAACCAATTTTTTCATATGCTCGTCACTAACCAAATATTTTGAGTCTGTACTTAATTGTGATCCGCTTGCTGGAGTTAAACGTGGGAATGAAATTGTATGAGGGCCAATACCAAACTGACGTTCAAGGTCCATTGCATGATAAAGCAATCCCATTACTTCAAATTTCCAGTCATAAACTCCAAAAAGTGCTCCAGTTGCAACATCATCAATACCTGCATCCATCGCACGATGAAGAGCATAAAGACGCCATTGATAATTCGATTTAGGTCCAGAAGGATGAACAACTTTATATGTAGGTTTATGATAAGTTTCCTGAAACACTTGATATGTACCAATGCCAGCTTTCCACAATTTTTTAAGCTCAGAAGTTTCCATTGGAGCTGCATTTACATTTATTCTGCGAATATTACCAGAACCTGGTCCATTAGGAGATTTCTCTTGTACAGAATATGCAGCTTTGATAGATTCAACCATATAATCAGCATTACTACGCTCATGTTCACCAAAAACAATAATCATACGTTTATGTCCTTCTCTGGTCACAATACGTGTTTCTTCACGAATTTCGTCCATAGTTAAGATACGACGTTTCTCTTCTGTGTTTTCCTTTCTAAAGCCGCAATATAAACATGAATTAACACACAAATTTGAACAATACAAAGGTGCAAAAAAAACAATCCGATTATCATATACTTTTTGCTTAACTTTAAGAGCAGTAGCATACATTTCCTGTAACAAATCTTCATCTTCTACTGCTAATAATGAAGCTACTTCATCAGGATTTAGAAGCTCTATAGAAAGCGATTTCTGCATTATATCGCGAATTCTTTGTTTGTCAGGATTTTTATTCTCTTCTAACTGACGAAATATTTCTTGTTCGTCAATAAAATCATTGCCATTAATCAAATACTTGTCAATTTCATCTTGTTTAATGACTTGCTCAGCCCAAGTTTTCTTTGTTTCCATTTTCAACATTTGTTTTTGTTAATACTGATTTCACTTGCATGTGTTTCAATTTACCTATTTTACCAGTAAGGCTACTGATAGCATCGGTGGTACCTTCAAGTACTAAAGAAATAATGTTGAAATTTCTATCGCTTAATGGGAGTCCTTGTCTAGCAATTATAATATCACTATGAACGTTTAAAATCGCATTAAGTTCAGGAATAGAAGTCTTTTCCTGTATCAGTATTATTGCTGCGCCAATTCTCTTTTCCATCAGATGTCTCTTTAGGTCAGATAGTTTTAAATTAATGTCTTTAAAGACCGATTTTCGCCCTCTTTAGACAACACAAAATTATAAATAGTAGTTGGATTTCAAAAGTATTTGGATATGCTAAAAAGCATTTATACAAATATTAAGATATTTTTCTTAAGTCCTTTTAATCTCCTTGATAATTTGCAAGAGATATTTTTACAAAAATATTATCTTCCAATAATTTTGGTAGTTTCTCAAAAGATCAGCAATTCGTTGTTCTTTTATTTCCATACTGCAAGAGTATAAATAAAAATAGACTTACATCACATAAGAGAAATCAAAAAAAATGGGAACCGA
>CAZUQY010000157.1:0-7298 GCA_964622935.1 uncultured Bacteroidales bacterium
ATTCTCTACGACAACATTTTCCGCAACAATATTCAAATCATTCCTAAGTAAATCAACAATAGTATTATGCTCAAAAACCTCTTTCTCATTTTCCATCAATTGCTTTTCAGCATCCTCAATTCCCGCATCAATAGTCCCTTTCATAGGATGAGTTGAAATCCTTCCATTTTGAATTTTGACAAATAATTCAGGTGAAAAGACAACAAATTTATCTTTCACAAGCAATTTATACGGAGCTTTACTAATCACAAATATGTCCTCCAATGTATAATTTGATTTAAGTGGTGTTTTAAACGTCAAATTCAAAAGATATGTATCGCCACGCTGCAAAGCACTTTGTACTTTATTGTAAGCCATAGAATACTCCTGAAAAGATACTGGATCAAACTCAAAGTTCTGCTTAATCAATGGTAACTCAGTCTTTTTATAATTACTTATCCCATTAAAATCATAAAATATGCCACTTTCAGAAGCCTCTTCCGGTGAATAAACTAACGCATTATCTGCTAAAAAATCGATTGCAAATAAAAATTCTTCCCCATTTCTTGCCAATGTAGATATCTTTTTGCTTATTTCGCTCTTTAAATTCATTTTTGAATGACAAAAATATTTTTACTAGATAATCACGATAGTTTTACTTATAATCTTGCTTCAATGTTTAACAAATATCAGGATGTAGATCTCCATATTTCATATCCTGAGAGTACAAATATTGCAAAAATTTCTGATTTTGATAAAATTATTTTCTCTCCCGGTCCTGGATTGCCGTCAGAGTCTAAAACTATGTTCGAAATTTTATCAAAATATTCAAATACACACCCAATACTAGGTGTTTGTTTAGGTCATCAGGCAATTGGCGAGTTTTATGGAGCAAAGCTTAAAAACATGAGCATTGTAAATCACGGAATGAATAAAAATTTGCATTACACTTCATCTAAAAGTTCCATTTATAAAGAAATACCCGACAAATCAGAAATTGGTGTTTATCATTCATGGTATATTTCTAAAAACGATTTCCCAAAAGACTTAAATATTACTGGACTTAACGCAGAAGATAAGATTATGAGCATTGAACATAAATATCTGCCAATAATTGGACTACAGTTTCATCCAGAATCCTTTATAACAAAATATGGATTTAAAATGATTGAGAATTGGATAAAAACCTAATCCAAACCAAGGCTTTTAATTACCCAAACACCATTCATTACATTATAATTACTTCAGGTTCCAGCACAAGTCCATATTCTAAGAAAACCTTATCCTTGACGATATTAGCTAGCTCAATAATAGCTTTTCCCGTAGCATTTCCAGACTTATTTATTAAAACCAATGCCTGATTTTCATGCACAGCCGCCCCATTATATTCAAATTCTTTTAACCCACATGTGTCGATCATCCATCCAGCAGCCACTTTATATGTTCCATCATTCATTTCATAATATCTTAGTTCCGGAAATTTAATCTTCAACTGATTAAAGGTTTGCTTATTAATAACAGGATTCTTAAAAAACGACCCTGCATTTCCAGTGACATCAGGATCGGGCAATTTTTTATTGCGAATATTTATCACAGCATCACGAAGAAGTTCTGGCGTTATACTTTTCTCATTACCAAAATAGTTTCTAATATCTGTATAATCGATATTACAATCTGGATTCTTTGTCAACATAAAATCAACACTCAGAACGATCGCTTTCTGCTTGAGTTTGTTTTTAAAAATACTATTACGATAAGCGAATTGGCATTCCTCTTTATTTAGTGTTTTAATGACAAAATCCTCTAAGCAAAAATATTTCACAGAGTGAACAAAATCACCAGCCTCAACACCATAAGCACCAATATTCTGAACTACACTTGCGCCAACAGTTCCGGGAATCAACGATAGGTTCTCAAGACCATAGGCTTTTAATCCAAGAGTTTGACTCACAAAATCGTCCCAAATCACTCCAGCTTCAGACTGAATAAAGCAAGAATCCTCATTTTCATTAATGATTCTAATACTTTTAGTCTCAGGATGAATTATAGTACCATTAAAATCTTCAGTAAAAAGCAAATTACTACCTTGTCCAATTATTAAGAAATTTTCGGAAAAAACATTTCGATGTTTATTTACAAATTCTACAAATTCAGAATTATTATCAAAACTAATAAAACGCTGTGCTCTAACATCTATTTTAAATGTATTGTAATCTCGAAGACAATAATTCTGAATATCTTTCATTTTTAATGTTGTTTGATGCAAAAGTAAATAAATATTATCTTTGAAAAAAATATCAGATGCCAAAGAAAAAAATAATAGTCAGTGTATCGAATGATCTCAGTAACGATCAGCGTATACATCGAGTATGCAGCAGTTTAATTAAACTTGGCTATGATGTTACACTTACAGGTCGAAAGCAATCAAAAAGCCCTCAAATCGAACGAGAATACAAAACAAAACGCTTTAGGTTACTTTTTAATAAAGGCATTTTTTTCTATTTATGTTTAAACACAAGACTGTTTTGGTATTATATCTTTAATTCATTCGATGTTTTATTAGCAAATGACCTGGATACATTAGCAGCCGCAGGACTCACAAAAATCATAAAAAGAAAAAAACTCATTTATGACAGCCATGAACTATTTACAGAAGTTCCTGAGTTGGAAAACAAAAACTTTAAGAAAAATATCTGGCTAAAGATTGAGAAAACGTTTATTCGCAAAGCAGATAAATCATATACCGTTTGCCAGTCAATTGCAGACCATTACAATACGCTATATGGCATTAAAATGCAGGTTATTAGAAACTTGCCCATCTCCTCTCCTTTCCCTGATGATTATACAACTCGAACCAGCACTTTGATTTATCAAGGTGCATTAAATAAAGATCGGGGTATTGAAATTATGATTGAAGCCATGCAATTCATTTCAGGTTTTAAATTGATAATCGCTGGCAAAGGTGATCTTGAAAAAAAACTAAAAGTCCTTTCAAAAGAACTAAAACTGGATGACAGAATTAAATTTACAGGAAATCTAGATTTCGAAGATTTAAAGCAACTCACAAAAACAGCAAAATTAGGATTTTCACTTGAACAAGGAAAGAGCCTGAACTACAAATATAGCTTACCCAATAAAATATTTGACTATATACAAGCAGGTGTACCAGTCGTATGCTCAGATTATCCTGAAATGAGTCGTATCGTTAATGATTTTAAGCTTGGATTACCTATAAATGTAAAAACAGGAAAAGAGCTAGCTGAGATTATAAATAATCTGCTATCTAAACCAGAACGATTATTAGATTTTCACAATAATTGCAAAATAGCTGCAAAAGAATTAAATTGGGAAAATGAGGAGAAGTTATTGAAAGATATTTTTGTTATATAGTCAAATAAGTATTAAAATAACAGAATTCCATACTTTAAGTACTCTAACTTTTAATGATTATCACCCCCACAACATCCACCTTTAATACCACAAGCATGTAACTCGTCATGAGAAGCACAAGTAATATTTCGTTTTGCCATATCTTTATTTTTACTTATTGATGTAGTAGGGAATTTTTTCTTTTTACCAAAGAAAATACCAACACCTAAACCAAGTACAACAACAATAAGAATAACAACAGCCGGTATTAAAAGTTTTAATATTTCCATAATCTAATAACAAAAAATTTATTTATATGTTTTGAATAATATCTGTTTTCTTTCCAAAAAATTTAATAATTAACCATAAAATTATAATCATAACCGGTATAACAATAAAAACACTGATTCCAAAAGCTACTGGTAAGGTCCCAAACACTAAAGTAACAAATGCAACTGTCATAGCATAAGGCAATTGCGTTTTGACATGCTGAATGTGATTACATGACGATGCAAGTGAACTAAGAATAGTTGTGTCAGAAATAGGTGAGCAATGATCACCAAAAACTGATCCAGCAATAACTGATGAAACAACATGTGCAAAAACCGCAATTGATTCATCATAGTTCATTCCAGCATCTCCACATAAAAGCCAAGTAGCAGGCAAAATCAAAGGATACATTATTGCCATCGTCCCCCATGAAGACCCAGTACTAAATGCAATCAATGCAGAAACCAAAAATGTAATAAATGGTAGAAATTGAGGACTAAGACTTGTTGATTGTATTGATAGAGTTATAAAATCTGCAGTATGCAAATCTCTAACAAGTACTGCTAGAGCCCAAGCCAAAGTAAGTATCAGTATTGCTGTGAGCATTGATTTAAATCCTGCGACCATACCCTCAGTAGCTTCTTTAAGATTGAGTAATTTCTGGAAAAGACTTAGTAATATTGAAATAATTAAACCTCCCAACGATGCCCATATCAGCGATTTATAAGAATCTGAATTTCCAATAATTCCAGAAATTTTAGTAATTATACCCAATGAATCATTATGCCATATTTTTGGGTCCCAACCAGTGTAAATTAAACCCGCTACTGTACCAAAAACAATTGCAGCAACAGGAATCAAAGCATTGTAAGCACGTGGTTTTATATTTCGTGGACTTTCAAAATCCTTTAAATCATGTTCTATCTTCTTTTCCTGACTTGCAACATTTACACCTTTGCTCCTTGCACGTACCTCTGAATGATACATTGGTCCGTAATCCTTCTTTAAATAGATTAATATAAAAACAAAAACAAGAGTTATTATCGGATAAAAAGAATATTTTAAACTTGAAAAGAAAATATTATAAGCACTTTCATCAAGTTTAAGCTCAACAAGTGTTGACTGTATATAACTTAACTCAGCTCCTATCCATGTGGTTACAAAAGCAATAGAAGCAACCGGAGCAGCAGTACTATCAACTATATAAGCAAGTTTCTCCCGTGAAATTCTAAGTTTGTCAGTTACTGGTCGCATAGTATTTCCAACCACGAGAGTATTTGCATAATCATCAAAAAATACCATTATTCCCAATAACCAAGTAACTAATTGTCCGGATCGGGCAGTCTTAGCATATTTAGATAAGAAATTAATTACTCCCTGCATTCCGCCATTTTTAGTAATAATGTGCACTGTCCCTCCAATAAGCATTGAAAAAATTATTATTGAAATATGAGAGTTATCAGATAAAGCCTCAATAACATACCTATCAACAATAGTAAAAATAGCCTTAAAAACAGCACTAAATGCACCAACACCTGAATACAAATAAATAATTAAGGTACCACTAAACAAACCCAGAAACAATGCCGAAAAGACTTCTTTAAACAACAAGGCGAACAAAATTGCAATCAAAGGGGGAATAATTGAAAACCATAATGGAATTGGTTTAACTTCCTTTGTTGCCACAACACTCCCACAACTTACTTTAATAGTTTTAGTTTCTCTAAAAACGTATGTAAATTCAGCAAGTCCCTCTGTAAAATACACATCTACTTTTTCATCATTGATATAAACAGACGAAAAACAATTTATAGGAGCAGGATTACCAATGCTATCCCATGTAGTAATCCGAATTTTGGTTTCAACACCTTTTACTACGGCAAAATCGGGATCTATTTCAACTCGTCTGACAGTATTTATTGAAAAAACTCCTGAACAAAACAAAAGCAATGTTCCGAATAATAATAGTATTTTTTTAGTAAAACTCATTAATTTTCAACCCAAGCTTTAACCTGTTCTTGCGAAGGATTTGTCAACCCAAGTTTGTTTTTCTTATTATATCCACAAATTGTCTGATGTAATTTATTTGGATTAACTTCTTTCAGTGCTTTTATTGACTGCACACCGGTTTTAATTAGGACTTTTGCCCACTCTTCGTCTACTCCAATTTCAATAAAAATACTTTCATCAATAGCTTCTAGTTTCTTCTCAGGTCTCATTTGAGGAAAGAAAAGCACATCCTGAATCGAAACATTATTTGTCATAAACATCGTCAATCTATCAATACCTATTCCCATACCTGAGTTTGGCGGCATACCGTACTCAAGAGCGCGTAAAAAATCTTGATCTATAAACATTGCCTCGTCATCTCCCTTAGCTGATAGACTCATTTGTTCTTCAAATCTTTCACGCTGATCAATTGGATCATTTAGCTCTGAATATGCATTTGCAAGTTCTTTTCCATTAACTATTAATTCAAATCTTTCAGTTAATCCCTCAACTAAACGATGCTTTTTAGTTAACGGCGACATTTCAACAGGATAATCTATTATAAAGGTTGGTTGCACATAATGATGCTCACACTTTGAACCAAATATTTCATCAATCAACTTACCCTTACCCATAGCTGGGTCTATTTCGATTTCAATATCCTTACATATCTGACGCAAGTCATCTTCCGTTTTACCTGCAATATCATAACCTGTATGTTCCTTTATTGCCTCATACATAGTTACTCGACGAAATGGACGTTTATAATCTATCTCAGTATCTCCAAGCTCTACTTTTGTTGTACCATGTAATGCCAATGCAACTCTCTCAATCATTTCCTCTGTAAAATTCATCATCCACAGATAATCTTTATAAGCTACATAAATTTCAAGAACCGTAAATTCAGGATTATGAGTACGGTCCATACCTTCGTTTCGAAAATCTTTAGCAAATTCATAAACTCCTTCAAAACCTCCGACAATTAAACGTTTGAGATACAACTCGTTAGCGATACGAAGATATAATGGAATATTAAGTGCATTATGATGCGTTTTAAAAGGGCGTGCAGCTGCTCCACCTGGAATTGATTGTAAAATTGGTGTTTCAACTTCTAGGTATTCCTTTTCATTAAAAAACTGGCGCATGGTATTAATAATCTTGCTCCTTTTAATGAATGTATCCTTGATCTGAGGATTGACGATAAGATCTACATATCTCTGTCTGTATCTCATTTCTGGATCAGTAAAGGCATCATAAACATGACCGTCTTTTTCTTTAACAATTGGCAATGGACGTAAAGATTTTGATAAAACAGTGAATTCCCGCACATGAACAGATATCTCACCCATTTGTGTTCTAAAGGCATAACCTTTTACACCTATAATATCGCCAATATCAAGCAACTTCTTAAAGACGACGTTGTACATTGTTTTATCCTCACCAGTACAAATATCATCTCTTTTGAAATATAGCTGTATTCTTCCTTTACTATCCTGTAGCTCAGTAAATGAAGCGTTACCCATTATCCTACGTGACATAATCCTACCAGATAAGCAGACTTCATTTAGCCTTTCAGACATATTATCATCACTAAATTCAGATAATATTTCAGTTGTGTAGATATTAACCGGGTATTCTGCTGCCGGGTAAGAATCAATTCCTAATTCTACTAATTTCTCAAGTGCCTGACG
>CAZUQY010000158.1:0-7290 GCA_964622935.1 uncultured Bacteroidales bacterium
GAGGAATGATTTCTAAAGCATCTCCTGTTAATGATTCAATCTTTTCAGCAAGTCCTGATTGAGAGAAATACTTATCAGATAACCACTGAATCTCGTCATTACGTTCTATTGTTACAATTTTTCCTTTTTCACGAAGTGCTCTCGCCATCAATATAGTAGCATATCCCGTAAACGTCCCAATCTCAAGAATATGTTCAGCACCCGACAGATTAATAAGGAAATTTAAAAAAATAGACTGATGCCATCCAGAAAGCATTCTTGGATGTAATTGTGTTAAATATGTTTCTCTTTCAAGATTTTGCAGTAGCTCATCTTCCTGACCAGTAAATGAATTCACATATTTTTCTCGTATTCTATCTAAATCTGATGTCATTTCTAATAATATACCAGTTTTGAAAATTTATCTCTGTCAAAAACTTCATTGGCAACCTCTATCAATTGCTCTGATGTAACAGATTCGACCTCTCTAATAGTTTGATTCAGTGTTTCTACCTGATTATAGATTAAATAAGACTTACCTAAAGTTAATAACATATTTGAATGAATTTCACTACCGATAGCAATTTGCCCGATAAGTTGCTTCTTAGCTTTATTCAATTGTAGTGGACCTAGTTTCTTTGTCTTTAAAGAATCAAACTCTTTAAAAATCAATTCAAGAGCATAATCTATATTTTCTTTATCTGAACCAAAATAGATATTAAAATTACCAGTGTCCTCATATGCTGAATAGTTTGATTCAATATTATAAGAAATCCCTCTGCGTTCACGTAGAATCATATTTAATCTCGAATTCATACCCGGGCCAGCCAAAAGGTTTGAAAGTAAAAATAATGGCAACCTCTTAGGATCATTATAGGTGTAGGCATAATTTCCAATCATACAATGAGCTTGATGAGTATTTAGTTCGACTATTCTACTTTCAACTACCTGATTATTAAATTCTTGGCGTTTGTATTTTCTTGGACTCAATGGAATATTGCCGAAATATTTATTACAATATCTTAATAATTTATCGAATTTAATGTTTCCTATTGAGCAAAACACCATTTGATCAGTATTGTATTTTTCAGCTATAAAATTTCTTATGTCAATACTTTTATAACCAATGAGACTCTTTTCTTCTCCAAGGATATTTCTGCCAAGTGAATGTCCAGGATAAATTAAATCCTCGAAATCATCAAAAATCATTTCAGCAGGACTATCCTTATATGAATTTATTTCGTCAACAATAACCTCTTTTTCTTTTTCGATTTCTTTATCAGGAAAAGTAGAATTAAAAAGCACATCGCTGATTAGTTCAATTGCTCTTTGATAAAACTCATGTAGAAAGCTAGCAGTAATACAAGTTTCTTCTTTAGTCGTATATGCATCTATTTCACCACCGACATCCTCCATTCTACTAAGGACATGAAATGCTCGGCGTTTTTTCGTTCCTTTAAAAAGCATATGCTCCGTAAGGTGAGCTATACCATGCTGATTTTCAGACTCATCTCTGGTACCGGCATTAATAATTATCCCACAATGAGCTACATCTGAATCCACACATTTGTGAACTATCCTAATTCCATTATCTAATAAAGCTGTTCTGTGCACAATGTATTTTTTTTGCAAAAGTAATTTATTTTGTTGGATATTTACCTTAAATAAACATAATACACAAGCAAAAAAACAATGTAAAAAACTCTTAAAACTTCTGTAAATCAGTAGTTAATATTACAAGATAAAATATTAACCAAAAAAAACAGTAATATTTTTTGCAGAAATAAAAAATTGATTTACATTTGCAGTCCTTAAAACAAGGTACCATAGCTCAGTCGGTAGAGCACAGGACTGAAAATCCTGGTGTCCCTAGTTCGACCCTAGGTGGTACCACAGCCCCTCCAAAAAGAGGGGCTTTTTTATTGTATTAATTATTTATCAAAGGGATATTCAATTCTACACCAGCTTCAAGGTTTGGAAAATCAATAGTATTCATAAATGTAGGATATGGATAATAATTAGAAATGTCAGTCATTCGATACTTTGCATACACAGCAATTATTCCGTGACCAAGTTTAGCCTTAATTCCCCAATTCCATTTATAAAAGTCTTTCCAATAAAAAGACCATTCGCTAACATCTCCGTCAGTAAATGTGGTTATTTGCGAATCTTTGTATTTAAGTATCATGTTTCCATAAACTCCTAAATCGATATAAGTTCCAAAACCTGTCATTGTTCCTGGAACAAGTCTAAAACGCTGGAAAATCTCAAAGTTCAGATTATTAAGCTGTACATATGCATCTATTTTATCAATATTAAGAGCACTTGTCACTACTTCATAAGAATATCTATCTTTGCTATAATCGAGGCTCAGACCTATTTTACACCATTTGCTTATGTTATTTATATATTTCAGCCCATAAGCCCAACTTTTTGATTTCCCGTATATAATACTTTTACTTCCATTATCAGGAGGCATAGTAAAACCTAATGATATGTAGGGCATAATATAGTACTTCGAATTTACACCAAATGCTGAAGGCTTATCATTCAAAACATCTTTTCTATAAATATTTTTCTGTCCATTAGTTTCTATTAAATCAGAATATTCAAAATACTCAGTATTATCTGATCCAGAATTATTTTTTAGCTTATATTCTTCTATTTGCCCCTCACAATAAACTCTAAGAGTTTTATTCCCATTTAATGCTTCATTATCTATTACAATTTCATCTCCCGAATTCATCCAGAATTCATTTTGAGCATAATACTCAAGCATATTTTCACTATTCTCGATATGATATAGAACTAGAACCTTGTCATAAAGATTACGATTTGAAATTCTAATAATTATTCCATTTTTCTCTTCGATCAATTCAAAGACCTTCCCTGCTTGTATTTCAGTCTTACCTGTAAAGTAACCAGCTTGAGGAACACCAAAACCTACAGCATAGTCATAATAAGGATACATATTAGCAGATTTCTCGACCTCAGACTTTAATTGCATTGCAGTTAGGTCCTTATTTGTTTGCCAAGCACAAGCTACAAAGCCTGCTACTAAAGGACTGGCAAAAGAAGTTCCATATGCAGAATCATATCCATTTCCTGGCTTTGCTACATCTGCTTTCCCAAATGCAGAAACATTCGGTTTCATTCTACCATCAGCAGTTGGACCATAAGATGAAAAATTAATATGATAGCCAGAGTATTGCTCTATTCCGCCAATTGAAAGAATACTATCAGCATCTGCTGGTGCACCAAGAGTTTTCCATGAATTTTGATCACCTTCGTTTCCCATTGCGTTGCAAACTAAAATACCTTTCGAAGCAGCCATATTTGCAGCACGAGTAACCAAACATGTTTTTCCATCCATATCAGAAGGATCATGTCTATCTGCCCCATAACCAAGACTACTATTAATAACATCAGCACCATTCTTGTCAGCCCATTCGACTGCCATCATCCAATAAACCTCTTCCTTTGCAGGTTCAGAATTGATCTCTGTACGCGCAAGGATAAACTCACTTCCTGTTGCTAACCCCATTTTATTACCCGAAGCATCTAATCCTGCAATACAGCTTAAAACCATTGTACCGTGACTGTTCCAACCATAAACATCTTCTTGTTTTTTAGGAAAATTATATGTCATTTTTATTTGCTGATTCTTTCTTAAATGAGCAAAAGCATCGTGTGTATCAACATCCGGAAATCCACCATCCAAGATTGCAATTCTAACGCCCTTACCATCAATATTATTACGAACAAACTCCTCACCTTCCATTGCTCTTAACTGCGGAAGTATGCCATCCTGATATAATTCCTCAAAATACTTCTCGAAATCATTCACATACTCATATTCACACACTATTGATTCCGAAATTATCATTTGAACATCCTTTACAAAATCAAAAGCTTTAATCTTTTGTATCGACTCTGCATCTGCCAAAACAGCAATTGCATTAAACCATCGGGTTTCACCAACATATTCTTCAGAAAGTTCAGAAACTTGCTTGACATAATCCTCATTTAATGGATAATCACTAATATCATAAAGTGAAATATTGTTTTGAACACGCCTCTCAATTGCCTTATCATCAAAATAGGAATACGGATCGAAATCTGTATTATTCTTATCTGTAAAAGAAACCCAATAATAATTCTGTGAAAAAACAGTAATAGTAGGAATCAAGAGAGCCAATAATAAAAAGATTCTTTTCATAATAAATATAAGCTTAGTTTAAACTATCAAATAACGGCTAGAACACGTTTTCTGTTATAGTTGTTAAATTATTTTACAAAGATAAAAATATAGGAGACAAATAAAAAAAGCCATTAGTAAACTAATACTAATGGCTCTTATAAATTACCATAGTGTTTCAACTATTCGTCGCTTGACTCTTTCAATCTTTCAGCATTTTCTGCCATATTAAGTCTATCAATCATCTCTTGGATATCTCCCATCATAAAACTCTGCAAATTATATGCGGTGTATCCAATACGGTGATCTGTAATACGCCCCTGAGGAAAATTATATGTTCTAATTTTTGCAGAACGGTCACCAGTAGAAACCATAGTTTTACGTTTTTTTGAAATCGCATCCATATATTTCTGATATTCAAGATTATAAAGACGTGTCCTAAGTTCTTTCATGGCAGAATCCAAATTCTTTAGCTTAGATTTTTCATCTTGACAAATAACAACTAAACCTGAAGGTATGTGTGTTAATCTAATTGCTGAATAAGTAGTGTTTACAGATTGCCCACCAGGTCCTGATGAACAGAATTCGTCACGTTTAATATCTGCAGGATTTAACTGAACATCAACCTCATCTGCTTCTGGTAGAATAGCAATAGAAGCTGCCGAAGTATGTACCCTACCTTGAGTTTCTGTTTGAGGTACTCGCTGCACACGATGTACTCCTGATTCATATTTTAACACTCCATAAACACCATGGCCTGTTACATTAATAACAATTTCTTTGTAACCTCCTTGAGTTCCTTCGGTTGAACTTGTAACTTCTGTTTTCCATCCTCTACCTTCGCAATATTTCAAATACATACGCATAAGTTCGCCTGCAAATAAACTAGCTTCATCTCCTCCAGCTCCAGCACGAATTTCGAGTATTGCAGATTTATCATCTTCAGGATCCTTAGGAATCAATAAGAGCTTTATTTTTTCTTCTAATGGCTCAACTTGAGGAATGAGTTCATCTAGTTCCATCTTTGCCATTTCACGCATCTCACCATCCTTTTCCTTAGACAATATATTTTTTGCATCATCAATATTGGAAATAATAAGCTTATACTCTTCGTATGCATCAATTATAGGCTCCAACTCTTTATATTCTTTGTTAAGCTTAATGTACTTATCCATATCTGACATTACAGATGGATCAATTAAAAGTTTTCCAACTTCAATAAATCTAGCCTTAACACCTATTAATTTATCTAATATTAAATTAGTTGCCATTATTATATTTTTATTCGTAAATAAACTCGCCCTTATCTGATATTATTGTTAATCTTTTTGTTTCTAATGTCTCACAGCGACCGATTATCTTTGCATCAACACCAAAACTTTTACTAATTTTAATAATATCTTGAGCTATTTCACCATCTGTATAAATTTCCATTCGGTGTCCCATATTAAAGACTTTATACATTTCTTTCCAATCAGTGCCACTCTGTTCCTGGATTAACTTAAACAAAGGAGGCGTTTCAAACATATTATCTTTAATAATATGTAAATTTTCGATAAAATTCAAAACTTTAGTTTGTGCTCCACCACTACAATGAATAATGCCATTGATTCTTTCACGGTATTTATCGAGGACTTCCTTAATTATTGGCGCATAAGTTCTAGTAGGTGAAAGTACTAGTTTACCGGCATCAATATCAACACCTTCAATTTTTTGAGTAAGTTCATAATTGCCAGAATATACAAATTCATCCGAAATGCTATTGTCAAAGCTTTCAGGATACATTTTAGCAAGTGTTTTGTTAAACACATCATGACGAGCAGATGTTAGCCCATTGCTTCCCATACCACCATTATATTGATCTTCATAACTTGCTTGCCCAAATGATGAAAGCCCAATAATAACATTCCCATCAGCAATCTTCTCATTGGTAATTACATCTTTACGTTTCATACGGCATGTTACAGTTGAATCAACAATAACAGTACGCACTAAATCTCCAACATCAGCAGTCTCTCCTCCTGTAAGCTGGATATTAATTCCTATTTTTTTAAAATCTTGACAAAATTCATTAGTTCCATTAATAATTGCCGAAATAACCTCACCAGGAATCAAACTTTTGTTTCTACCAATAGTAGATGATAGGAGTATATTATCGACTGCTCCAACACATAGCAGATCATCGATATTCATTACAATTGCATCAATAGCAATTCCTTTCCATACCGACAAATCTCCGGTTTCTTTCCAATACATATATGCAAGTGAAGATTTTGTTCCTGCCCCATCAGCATGCATTATATTGCAATACTCTGGATCATTCCCTAGAATATCCGGAATTATTTTACAAAATGCTTTTGGGAAAAGACCTTTATCGATATCCTTTATTGCATTGTGAACATCCTCTTTTGATGCTGACACACCACGTGCATTATATCTTGAATTATCACTCATTTTTTGCATGCAAAAATAATTAAAAATATCAAGTCTTTAACGAATAATTATTATTAATTAAACAATGACTAAAAAAAAGAACAACAGCCCAATGGACTGCTGCTCAATATATTTTTGTAAAACTAAAATTCGCCGTTATTTGTTCCTTTTATAACAGCACTACCACCCTGCTCTTTTTCTATTGCAGCAGCTTCTTCCTTTTTCGTTTCTTCACTAACACCATAGTCGGTTGTTAAAACGCTAAACTCTGTTCGACGATTTATTTGGTGAGCTTCTTCTGTCTTTTTCTTATCTTTAAGATTATTGATATATGCTTCGTTAAGCACATCTCCTAACTGAAAGTAAGGGAATAGTTTATTAATATCTTTATCTATCATCTTAGGTTCTGTCTCACCCAAACCTTTTGCAGTCAAACGATCAGCAGCAATACCTTTACCAATCAAATAATCAACACATGATTTTGCTCTTTCAAGTGAAAGTTCCATATTATAATCATCATTGCCTCTAAAATCTGTATGTGCACGTAACTCAATTGTTAAATTTGGATTATCTTCTAGTGTTTTTACCAAGCCATCAAGTGCAACAGTTGATTCAGGACGCAATTCTGCTTTATCATATTCATACTCAATGTTAGGTAAAGTAATAATTCGTGGAATTAA
>CAZUQY010000159.1:0-7277 GCA_964622935.1 uncultured Bacteroidales bacterium
AAAGGATTCGAGACATTTTCATAACTACTGATTTTGCTTATGCTTAACATATCCCTTATGCTGCAAAGCAACATATAATATCAAAGATTCACAAAGATTTTAGTATTGTTTGTGAGTAAAATATTTCTAGTATATTTGCTCATATTTATAAATAATTAAATTTGGTGGTGAAATAACATAAAAAAATAATGATACCATTCAATAAACCATACTTAACCGGCAAGGAGACATTTTACATTGAAGATGCTGTAAAATCAGGAAAAATTTCTGGTAATGGCAAATACACAAAATTATGTCAAGATTATTTTCAATCAAGATATAATTTTAAAAAGTGTTTACTTACGACATCTTGCACAGATGCCTTAGAAATGTGTGCCATACTTCTAAACATCTCACCAGGCGATGAAGTAATTATTCCTTCATACACATTTGTTTCTACTGCTTTAGCTTTTGTAAGACAAGGAGCTAAAATTGTTTTTGCTGACAGCCGAACAGACCATCCTGGAATTGATGAAGAAAAGATTGAAAGTTTAATTACAAATAAAACTAAAGTAATTGTACCAGTACATTATGCCGGTGTTGCATGCGATATGGATAAAATAATGGCACTTGCAAACAAGTATAATCTTTTTGTAGTTGAAGATGCCGCACAAGCAATAGATTCTTTTTACACAGGAAAAGATGGTGTAAAACGAGCATTAGGTTCTATTGGTCATTTGTCTGCATTCTCGTTTCACGAAACAAAAAACATTATTAGCGGCGAAGGAGGAATGCTTTGCATTAATGATGAAAGATTTCTCAAAAGAGCAGAAATAATCTGGGAAAAAGGAACAAACCGAGCAGAGTTTTTTAGAGGTGAAGTAAATAAATACGGCTGGGTTGATACAGGTTCATCATTTTTACCGTCTGAAATTATTGCAGCATTCCTTTGGGCACAAATTGAACACTTAGATGAAATACAGAAAAAAAGGAAGGAAATTTGGAATCAATATTATAGTTTATTGAAACCTTTAGAAATATTTGGTAATTTTAAACCGCCTGAGATTCCTGATTATGCTACAAATAACGGACATATGTTTTATTTAATATGTAAAAGTGAGGAATATAGAGCGGGAGTATTAAATAAGCTTCGAAAAAACAATATATATGCTGTGTTTCATTACTTATCTTTGCATAAAAGTGAATTTTATAAGAATAAACATGATAGTAGAGAATTGGAAAAATGTGACAAATATGCAGAATGTTTAGTCAGGCTCCCTTTGTTTTATGAATTAGAATTTCAAAGTATTTCTAAAAAACTAAACAATGTATTTCTAAATTTATAAAATACAGAAATGATAATTTATCAACACTGGTATGATTATGCTATAAATATTTCGATATTTGATATTCTCGGAATTGTTGTCATTATTGCTGTAGCGTATATTTGGGCTAAAGCAAAAGCTAATCGACATAGTACAGAAGATCCTTTTTATAAATATCTCCCTAATGCTATTTTAATTAAAATTTTGGCGGCAATAAGTTTTGCAATAATAACAATGGCGTATTACCCCGGAGATACTTTGGAGTATTTTAAATATTTAAATCGTTTAACAAAAATGTTGGTTGTTGATAGCGGGCATTATTTTGACATCTTACTGCAGGGAAATAGACAAGAGTTTTGGTCATATTTTAATAATGAAACTGGATATCCGGCTTGGTATATGTGGAGGGATCCTAACGCGATTTTTGTGCCGAGGGTCTATGCCATTTTTATGATTTTTACCAGTAAAAGCTTTTTATTAAGCACTATAATAGCTGCTTTGATAGGTTTTAGTGGGTTATGGAAATTGTATGTTGTGTTTTGTAAAAAATATCCGAATATGGAAAAAAAGTTTGCTATTGCAATTTTGTATTTCCCATCAATCTTATTCTGGAGTAGTGGAATTCTAAAAGACACTTTAACAATTTCGGCGGTGGGTTGGATAATTTATTCTTTTTATAACTTAGCAATTTTACGGAAGTTTAAATTGAAACATTTACTTGCTTTGATTTTCGCATCTATTGTAATAATAAATGTGAAGTCATATATTTATGCAGCCTTAATACCAGGATTAATGGTTTGGATGTTTTTTGATCAATTATCTTCGATAAAATCGAGCTTGTTAAAGTTTGTCGTTGCTCCGTTCTTAGTTGCTTTGGTATTAGGTGGATTTTCGGTTTTAATGAGTAATCTCTCAGGAGCAATGGGAACCTATGGCGACGTTGATAAATCCTTACAACAAGCACAAATTATACAGCAAGATTTGCAAAGATCCGAACAGTACGGCGAAAACTATTATGATATTGGTAAATTTGAAGCAACTCCTGTTGGAGTATTAAAAAAAGCACCTATTGCAATTGTTTCAGGAATTTTTAGGCCATTTATTTGGGAAGCTCGCAATCCGTTTGTGTTACTCGCTGCTTTGGAAAGCCTTTTTTTGATGGGGTTAATTTTATATGTTGTTTTTAAAATCGGCTTTATTCAGTTTTTTAAGACTATTTTAAAAGATCCGTTACTTATATTTTCCTTTAGTTTTGTAATAATATTCGGCTTTGGTGTGGGATTGGCGACAGCAAACTTTGGAGCGCTAGTAAGATATAAAATCCCAATGCTACCATTTTTTGTGAGTGGATTGTTTGTTTTATACGAGAAAGCGAAGAAAGGGAAAGAAACAAGTAAGTAGAAAATAGTAAACAGAGTTTAGAAATATTTAGTTTATCAGTTATCTGTTTATCTGTTTATCTGTTTATCTGTTTATCTGTTGTAATTTGTTTTTGATTTTAAGACAGACAAAATAGTAAAGGCAATTTTTAACGCAATACTTAATTAAGATTTTAGGTTTTCAGCAATTATTTGAGCAGCATTTCCCTTACCATAAATATTTTTTTGAAACTCCGTAGGCAGTATTATTTCTTTTACTTTATCAGAAAGATTATTCTCATTTGCAAGAATATTTATGTTGTTATCAATCAGTTCCTGCCATCCTGTGTCTGGCATAACAACAATTGCACGTTTATCAGCAAAATAGCTTTCTTTTTGCAAGCCTCCGCTATCAGTTATAATGAATTTAGAATTAACTAATAAACCCATTAGTGAACTATATGAAAGAGGTTCTGTAATTAAAAGTTTTTCAAGATATTTTTCGTAGGAATGTTGTTTTATCATCTTCATTGTTCTCGGATGCAAAGGAAAAACGATAGAATAATCATCCGCAATATTATTTAACTGAATCAGAATTTTTTTCAGCTTTGATGGGTCATCAACGTTATAATCTCGATGCAAAGTTGCTAAAATATATTTATTCTTAAGATTTAGCTGCTCCTTAAACTTATTATCAAATTTACTTTTCATTTTACGAAAAAGATCATACATTACGTCTCCTGACACAATTACTCCTTCTTGTATATTTTCTTTTTTTAGATTATTAACAGCTAAATCTGTTACACAAAAAAGCTTTGATGATATCCTATCTACTATTACCCTATTTATTTCCTCAGGCATAGTTTTCGGAAGCATTCTTATTCCTGCCTCTATATGTACAATTGGGATTTTTAATTTTACCGCAGCTAATGCTCCAGCCAGAGTGCTATTTGTATCTCCATAAACAACAACAAAATCTGGACTTTCTGCAAGCATAATACGCTCACTTTTTGACAGGATTAAGGCAGTCATTTCTGCATGTGAACCAGAACCAACATTAAAATTGTAATCAGGTACTTTCATATCTAAATTATCAATAAAAACATCACTCATATTATGATCATAGTGCTGTCCTGTATTAATCAGCACTTCGTTAATTCCATATTCTGTAAAAGCTTTACTTACAACAGCTGCTTTAATAAATTGGGGTCTCGCCCCTATAATACTTAATACCTTCATTTAAATTTTATTTAATATTTGTGCAAGCTCTTTTGTCTGATGTATCCGTGAGTATTTATTTATTGCCTCTTGTTGTAGCAAAGTAATATCTCTAGCTTCCCACTCCAATTTGTTATTTACACTATTTATTAGAAAATCTTTAATATCCTCAATATTATCATAAATATGTCCTAATTTACAATCCAACAAAGTATTTTCAATAATATCCTTATCTGAAGGGCTAAGTAAAACTTGTTTCCCCAATCCAACATATTCATATAGTTTTGAGGATGGGATTCCTTTTATGCCAGTATGTGGAACCATTAACATTAAATGTGATTTGCTTTGCATATCAATTACTTCCTTAAAAGGCACTCGATCTGTTATTCTATAATTATTTTCATATCCTAAAAGCAAGCACCTAACTCGTTCAGCCTGTTGAGGATTAAAAGCAAGACCTGGAAACAATAATTTTAGGCCTAAACTATTAAGAGAATCTAAAGCTGCAACAAATCCTTTTAAAAAGATTTCTATTTTTTGGCTATCATATAAGGATCCATTATAAACTATCGTAAATTCAGGATAAAAATCACTGTTTTGTTTAAAACTACTATTAAAATCAAAGCCATTAAGAATTGTAAACACAGGCTTAGATAAAAAATAATGCAACTTACTTGAGTAATAATCAGAAATTGTAGTTACAGCAGAACAATTTGCCAACCATTTTTTTTCATAGTAAGACTCTAATTTTTTTATTAAAAAACTTCTATTTCTATATTCTGGTAATTCAGAAGTGTTCCAATCATCTCTGTAATCGGCAATCCATTTTATTCCGGTTTTCCTATTTAATAAATATCCGAATTTAAATATTTCGAATGGATTGGCTGTTATTACGGCATAGTCAATTGATTCGGATTTTATTAATTTTAAGCTATGCTTATATAAATTACTGTATGGAATAAATATATTACTGTAGTTCTGCCCGACAAGACCAATAATTGTAAATATTTTACTTAAAAACTTAAGTTTCGTTTTGCCAAACCTAACAAAAAGCCTGTCTCTAAAAGATGACTTATAAGGTAAATAGTGTATTTCGTAATCATCGTTTTTTACAATTGTTAATTTGTCTCCGGAATCCTTTAGAACGTCAGCCGGACTATTTATTTCGTTTGACCATTCTCTTGTCACTACAACAGGATAATAACCAAAATTATTTAAATAAACAGCAAAAGCTTCGGCACGCCTGGCAGCTGTCAGATTACAAGGAGGATAAAAATATGCTAAAATGAGGACTTTTTTCATGCTTTTACTAATCACAAGTGTCAAAATCTGGTTCGCTAATGCTATATCTTTCTTTAATTTGCGAAAGCAATAAATCAAGACAGTTTAAATTAACTGGGCTAAGCAATTGGGGATGTGAAAAAAAATGAATATAATTTTCCTTTCTGATAATCATTTTTAAATATGGCAATAATACAGGATTTAACAATTCAACACTCATAGGCATTTTCATCGAATAATAGTCGGCAGGTTTCCTTTTTTGTTTTTTATGATTTATTTCGGCACTAACCTATGCTCCATCTCCGAAAATCTGATTGTTTACTTTATTCTTATTAAACCGATAATAAATTCCGTTGAATAATTTCCTTAATCGGTAAATTCTGATTACTGTAATAGGATATTCACGAAATTGTCCGTTACTGTCCTCGACCGCAGGAAAATTTTCAAACCTGTAACTACTCTTTTCAGGGCTATTAGTAAAATCGTAATAAAGAATTTCGCCAGTTCTTTTTTCTCCGGGAACAACGCTGATTTCTTTAAGAATTTTGAACTTTTCGAAATAAACAAAATCATATTTAATATCTCTTTGATTTTGCATCGCATATTATTATTTTGCGTTTTTTAGCAATTAAAACAATTCAATATTTTAAAAATACTTTTCTCAAAGCAATTAAAAGCTTTAAATAAAAAAACCTTCCGTCCACAATCCATTTAAACAATATCTAGATATATCATAAATTTCAAGACTGTTTAAATTCGATTTTTCACTTTTTTTTAGAACAAAATTCATAGCTTTATTTTGATAATAGAAACTATGTGCATGAATAAATTGCTGAAAAATTGCAAAGTAATATTTATTATGCGAATTACCCCAAAAGATCAAATGTGAATTTTTAAGGTGTCTTTTTGCGTAAACAATCAGTGCATTAAAACAGTCGGTTAAATTGTTGGTTTTGATTACGATAAAGTCAACTAAATAAGCCTTAATTCCAGTAATATTAATAATGGCAATTGCCTCTATCTTATCGTTCTTATAAATGCCAATAAATAGATACTCTATTTTTGGATTCTCTACAATACGCCATTTCAAAAAATCCAAATTAGTATCTAAACATATAAAATGAGGATTGTTTTTCTTCCATTTTGAGTAAGTTTCAATAATTTCGCACTGATCTGTTTTTTTATTAAAATTCAATATTTTTATTTGAAAATTACTGTCATAATGTTTTGGAGTTTTTTCATTTATTTGGGAGTAAAGTGCTTTGGCCAAAGATTTACACTTATCTTTAATTGACATATTTGTATCAATAATGTAAGAAATTTCTCGTTTGAAGTTAATCTGTAACCCAGCCTCGTATATTATATTATCAAAAACCTCGAATTTAAGTTTCTTTTTCCATACTTTACTTAATGCGGTAAAACCCCAAATTAATTCAACCCCATTGCTTTCGACAGTATTTACACAATGTGCGTACAAATCTTCAAAAATGCCTAAGCCTCTAAATTCAGAAATTAAATATGTAGATTCACTTTTTGTTGTTAAAACTCGAGAGTTATTAATAGATAAGTATACAGGAATCATACCTTGTGACGCCACGAATTCCTCTTTATGCATAGTAACGAAAAGACCTCCGACTTCTTGTCCGCATTCATATTGCCATGCGAGTATTTCATGAGTATAGAAATCCCTGAGATTTTTTCTCATAAAGTTAATTAGTTTATTATTTCTAAAATCAACTCTTATTATTTGGAAATCAACTCTTTCAGACATAATAAAATTTTATTTTCTATGTTAAATTTAAATTTTCCTTTTACGAGAAATGTTCTAAAGTATCCAGTACTTTCATAACCTCCCTCAACAACTTGTTTATTAGTCGGTAAATAGCCGAAGACTTCATCAACATATCCAGCAAAAACACACTGCTCTTCGATAAAAACATTTCTAAGAATTTTAGTGTATTCAGCTACGACTTCAGCTGAGATTGAAATAATTGCAAAATTCTCACCTAAGTTAATTTTTCGAAAAATAATATTTTCCTGGCCATCAACTTTAAGAGAAGTCAGCTCTTGAAGATTTTTTTTCAATATTCTTGTTGTAATATATGTTATTTCAATA
>CAZUQY010000160.1:0-7269 GCA_964622935.1 uncultured Bacteroidales bacterium
GATACTGTAAGCAACATGGTGAGGTTGAAACTGACAGATTTCAGCTTAACAGAAATAGATATTGAACCATTCTCAGTTTTAACTTCACCAAGAGTAGAGCTCAAATTAGATGACAATAATAATCTATATTGGGGTGGAAAATATTCATATGGTATTTATAAGTATGATGGCAATGATTCTTATAAAATAATTGAATTTGAAAATCTTGAAAATGCACTTTCATTTGAAATTCTATCTAATAAAGTTTGGTATACTATTTATGATGGGGTTTTCATTTATGACCTAAATACGACTAATACTATAGCATTTAGCGAGACTAATTTATACGACTCACAATTTAATTACTCCAACGCTTATTTGTCTAAATCGGAATTTGATGAAATGCTAATAGCGAACAGATCTGGAAATGACTGTGTGTTAAGTATCATAAATGATGGCACTTCAACTTTTTACCATTTTAAAGAAACTAGCTTCTCATATTATTCTAGTTCAATTTTACATGATTCTCAGAACAATATCTATTTATCGTCCTTAGGTAACATTTACAAATTTAATCTTGATGAATATATTGATTTCATGTCAGGTTGTTACACAGATGAAAACTATAAGCATCTAGATGTAAATAATTTAAGGGCAGGCGTAAAAAGCTTTGGAACAATCTTTTGGGATGGACAAGGCAGTGCAGATTATGAGGTTCCTGTTGGAGGTGGGGTTAATTCATTGTTTGCAACTGCACTATGGATAGGTGGACACAATACCTCAACAGAACAGTTACATCTTTCAGCAGAGAAATTCAACCAGAGTTCCGATTTTGATACATTAAACTCAACCTACGATTTCTTACCGGGTCCATTAACAGACGGAAGTAATGGCAATCAAGGGACATGCGACACCGCCACTTCAGTTGATTTTAATAAAGTATGGAAAATCGACAAGAGCGATATTTTGGCACATTTATCCAACATTGAATATGGAACTAGTTACTATGTTTCTCCTGATTTGTTTTCATGGCCGACACAAGGACCTGAAGGCTACTCACAAAACCTTGCTCCATTCGTTGACACTGACTCAGATGGAATATACAATCCCTATATTGGTGACTATCCTGACATAATTGGCGACCAAATGCTTTGGTGGATTACAAACGATATAATCTCTCCACATACATCGACTGACGGGTTACCAATGGGCATCGAAATACAATATTCATATTATGGATTCTATAACGAGAATCCTGCTGATGAAATTGAAGATCTTATCAATTATCAAAGTTTTATGAATGTTAAAATTATCAATAGATCTTTAAACGACTATGATTCTGTTTTTTGTGGAATTTGGACAGATGCAGACCTAGGTTACGCAAATGATGATTATATTGGTTGTGATGTTGAAAGAAGCTCATATTATTTCTACAACGGTGATGATTATGATGATTCTGCAGCGGGCATTAATGGATATGGCGAAAACCCTCCAATTCAAACAATAACGATTCTAAACGGACCTTTTCATCATCCACAAAGTGAAGAATGCTATTTTGGCAAATTTCTATATTTTAATAATTCTGGAACAGGTGCAAACGCTAACACCTTAGACCCCAATACTGCAGCACAATATTATAACTACCTAAATGGATATTGGCTTGACGGAACCCCACTTTGTTATGGAGGCACTGGTCACTATTCAGGTGGTGCAAATACTGATATTCCTACTGACTTTATGTTCCCAGGAGATCCTACATCAGACCCAGAAGGATGGGGACAAAATGGAGTTCCTCAACCAGCTTGGTCAGAAACAACAGAGTTAAACCCTCCAGGTGACAGAAGAGGAATTGGTAGCATGGGGCCATTTAATTTATCATCTGGACAAGAAATCGAAATTGATGTATTATTCGGTTTTATTCCTAACACTGAAGGTGGAAAGAGCTCAGGTTTATTTAATTATGGACCAAAATTAGACTCAATTATTGGATGGTATAACAATGAGGATTTCCCTTCAAATTACAATCCCGAATTAGCTCAAGGATTAAACAATCAATCTGTCAAGTCAAATATTGTACTATACCCAAATCCAACAACTGGAATACTACACATTGATGCTCCAAATATTACAAGTATCAATATCTTTAGCATTGATGGGAAACTCATCAGAAAATATGGAAAAATATCCGATATAAATCTCAGTCAATTCAAAGATGGCATATATTTAATTTCAATTGAAACAGAGACACAACGTTATGTTGAGAGAGTAATTAAAAGAGAATAAGTAATTGACATACTTGATAAAATGCTCAGCATATTTATGTTGAGCATTTTTTCATTTAAACCCAAAAGCACCAGGTGATATTCCCACTTTAAAAGTATCAACCGGCACACCTTCAGATGTAAATCTATACACATTTCCGTTTTGAACAAAATCTATAACATCTGCTACATATATTTCAGATGTTTCGGGATCAACAGCTAAGCCATAATATCCAACATTTTGAATATTTAAATATGGACTTGAAATAATTTTCTCAGGAGTTTGCATCGCAATTACAGGAAAACGATATACGTCTTTATTTAGAAAATAGAGTATATCCCCTTCCCCATTTATTACTAACTCCGATGGTGCAGAACCTTCTTCAAATTTAATTTCCTGCTCAATGCTAAAAGAATCGGCATCAATTTTTGTAAGTCCTGCATTAGCAAAGCCATAAGGACTATCTTCAGGGCTTCCCTCTGACAAGACCCATAGTTTATTGAATTTATCTAAAACTATCGAATTTGGTTGTTTTAAAACCTCTATGCTATCAATTAGCTCATCTGTATCAGAATCAATTATCAGAATTTTATTATCGTAGCTCCAAGAATTCACAAAAACATAATTCTCAAAACTTATCATTTGTTCGCTACTATGTTGATAAAATGAATTGTCAAAATTATTAATACTAATACTGCCAGTAATTTCAAAAGTTTGAGGGTTTACTATTTCAATTGTCTTGGAATACAAGTCAGAGACATAAGCCTTTGTATCACTTATAAAGTGAATATATCTAGGTGAAGTCAATCCTGTAATCTTTCCAACATACTCAAAAGTGTTTATGTTCATCACATAAATCTTACCCGAATTATTAATCACAATATATGCGAAATCACCATGAATAGTTATTGACTGAGCAACATCGCCTAAAGGCAAAGCATTGGTATAAAAAAACACATCGTTATAAACCTGCATTGTTTCAATATCATAATACGATAGAGAGGCATTTCCGTACATAAAATTACCTTCGCAAACCACAAACAAACCATTATAGTGCACATCGATATCAGGCTTTGAGTTTACCCATAGCTCATCATCCTTCATACAAGAAGAAAGTGATAAAACAATTAGGATTAATATGTAAAGCTTTTTTCTCATAATATTACAAACCGATCATTAGCATTAACATATAATTTCTCCTTGGCATAGGTCTATATAGTATCGAATGATATGTTTCATTAAATAGATTATAAACTTTGAACTCAATTGAACAATTAAGCTCTTTTAGTTTGAACGATTTTCCCAAAATCAGATCATTCATAAAATATGGATACAACCAATCTCTTTGGGTAATATCATTACTTGATGTCGTATATCTTTCACTATAGGAATTATGCTGATAAGTTAAATAAAAACCTTTAAATGATACATTAAAAAGCACATTACCCGAATGCAATGGAATGTAAACTAACTGTTTACCATAAGACTGGTCACCCCAAACCAAGGTGTCACCATAATTTATAGAACTCGTATAAGCATAGGAACCTGAAATTCTGAATTTAAATTCTTTAATCGAAGCTTGAATGCTAAGATTTGTCTCAACACCTTGTGATAAAACTCTCTGAATATTTTGTGGCTCCCAATATCCTTTAAAAGAAGGAACCCAGAGAATCCAATTATCGATATCAGAACGATAAGCAGTAAGTTCACCAGAGAAATTCAAGTTTTTATAACTTTTGGCATATTCTAAACCTGATTCTACTGTAAATCCGTTTTCAGGCAAAAGATCTTGGTTTCCACCTGGTTGCCAATATAAATCATTAAGCGAAGGCAGATGATAATTCCTTGCGATATTCGCTTTAAAAATTAAATTCTTATCTTTAAAAATCCTATAATCAATACCAAGAAAAGGAATTATAGGTTGCAAATCAAAGTCCACAAAATCCTGACGAACAAGGAGATTAATATTCAAGCGTTTAAATACATTTGCATCTGCAGATATGAAATAAGACAATTCTGATCTGGTTTTACTATATCCAGAACCAATTACAGTATCGATTGAAGACACATCATGAAAATTAAAATCAACACCTGATTTTAGACTAAGAAATTCATTAAAATCATGCTTATAATCTATGCTATTAAGGAAGCTCTTTTGATGACTTTGAGAATAAATAGCAGGAAACTCACCATATCCAAGTATTTGATTCATAAGAATATAGTCGACTTTCTTATCGGAATAGCCGGTTCTTGCAATAATCTTATTGCTACCCAAAAACAACTTCCAATCTGCAACAATTTTATGATCGATGTTAGCCTGAGTATTTAGATTTGAATTTTCAGAGCCCTCGTAACTAGTAGCTCTCGGTATTGTTCTATCCGAAAACTGTCCCCAGTATTTTACAGAAAAGATATTCTTCGAATTTGGTCTGAAATAAAGTTCCTGCAAAAGTCCAAATTTCTTAAAATCTGCATTTGAGTTCGTATCCAATGGATTTATAATTTCTCCTGTTAATTCATCAATCTCGCCAATTCCTCTGTTAATAAATGTGTAATCGTTTTTTGAATAAGAATGATAAACTCTTGTTTTCGATTTTATCTTTTGATTTCCAATTCCAAAGCTCAAAAACTCATCGAAAGTTGAATAGCTACCAACACCCTGCATGTATTTAATCTCAAATGGATTATCCCAATTTACATGATTATTGATGCTTATTGACCCGCCAATACCTCCACTATTATCAGCAATAGATGCTGTACCGTATTTTAAACTTAAATCATCTATTACATAAACTGGAATAAGAGAGAAATCTACCATTCCAGCCATTGGACTATTAATATTAATTCCATTCCACGTAACTTGTGTATGCGAAGCTGCTGTTCCACGAAATGATGCTGCAGCTAATGCTCCTCTCCCATGATTTTTAATAAAAATAGGTGTGTTTTCCGAAAGCAAATCAGACAAAGAAAGATTTATCTTTTCCAGTATTATTAAAGTGTCAACAAAAGACTCCTTCATTCCGGCTTCTGACTTAACGAAAAGTCTTTCTGCCCTAACTTCTGCAGGAGGTAGCATATATATAGAATCTTCTATTCCCTGTGAAAACAGAACAAAGCAATTAATTAAAAACAATATTAATAATGGAATTTTTCGCATTTATTCTTTTATAAATCGTGCAGAAGATACCTTATTCTGATTATGTGCTTTAATTATATATAATCCGGCAGAAAAATCATCAATACTTATTTTCTCAATTTGAGAAACCCTTTCATAGGTTCTAACAAGATCCCCTGTAGAATTATAGATTTCAATTTCTGTTACACCTTCACATTCCACAAAAACAAAATCACTCGCTGGCGAAGGATAGACAGCCAATTTACTTAATGAAGAATAAGTATCAATACCATTACTCAAATCAACATAAGCTGTAATTGTTTGCGACACTTCTAACTTGTTAGTCAAATATGCAGTTATTAATACTTCACCTGATTCATTAAAATGTACGATATTATCATCAACAAGACTTATATTCTCTGATGACATAGTCCAACTTACTTCAAGATCATCATTTATTCGACCATTTGTAAAAGTAAATAGTTCTAATTGATAATCCTGAGCATAAATAGTATCAGGCAATTCTTTTAAAACAATCAAATCAACTTCACCAGAAACAGAAACGTTTGGCTCAACATCAACAGCTCCTGTAATTTCAGGCGATATTTCTCCCAGCCAACCTGCATCTCCAAGCATTGCATTATGTACTTTTACAAAATCAATTTCATCAAGCTCGATATAATTACCTTCGGAATCAATCGCCCAATTAATATCAAAAGCATCGCCTCCTGAATTTTCCATTTCCGAAGTGTATGGATTATCTGGCAAAGTATAAGGAACTGATCCACGAATTTGATTATCAGCATAACCAAAAGCTCTAGTATATGATTTCACACTCATAGAATTAGATCTATCAACATCTCCAGTAATATAAGTACCTATCAATGTGTAAGAATCTTCGTCAACATCAGGAAATGAATCTGCAATTGGATAATAAGCCTGATCATAATATGAGTTTGCAAATATTTCACCTGAATTACTAAAATTATCGGTCCATGGAACATTAGCGGCCACATCCTGATTTGGATTAATATATATTACCTGATAATTTTTTATTGTTGACGAAAAGAAATAATCACTACCTGCTAGTTCATACCATATATCATCTGCAATCCCATTATTATTTTCATCTTTCATAACCGATACAATTGCTGGTTCTGACCATATAGGAGTAGGATTTCCGAAAATTGTAAAATCAACGCCATAAGGATTATCAGGGTTATTTTCTACAGGATTTTCAAATTTAAACACGACATAACCACCAAAAGATCCAAGGTTGAGAGTTCCATTGACATCGCCGATTATTGTATTTGCAGAACTGGGCACTCCCCAGGGATTTGCATTTATATGCTGTCCCGGTGCCGGCTTATATTCCAACACATCTGATATAAACTGCGAGTAGACACTTGCCCCAGCAACTACAACGAATAATACTGATAAAACTACTTTTTTCATTCCCGAAAAATTAAATTAGTAGTAGCAAATGGAATCAGAAGAATAAGTTTTAGTTTACTCTTGCCTTTCCACCCGAAAGCTACAAAACAATTATCGGCAGGTCTTCTGACTCGTTCCGGCTTAATCGCCTTCCCATCCGCCGGGCGGCGAACAGTGGCTAATGATTAACCTTTTAAAGAACTTACAGCTACGGGGATAGTTCCTGACTTTCACAGGATTCCCTTTTAATCTATAAGAACCGATTTCTTTTACAAAAATATCACTTATTAACGGATTAAAAAAGTTTATTTCAAATATTTATTCACAATAGCAGATATTTAGAATGTATATGACATTCTTTAATAATTCAATGTAATACAAAGATAAAAGATAAATAAAATTATTATTTTTGCGTTATGAATTTGGCCGAAAACATTACTCCGGAATATTACAAAGCTTTTGTTGAAGACAAAACTAGA
>CAZUQY010000161.1:0-7264 GCA_964622935.1 uncultured Bacteroidales bacterium
GCTCTAATAGACATAAAAGAAGCTGTAAGGATTGATACAACAGTACCCGACTATTACAATTTGCAATTTTCGATTTATTTTAGCAGACTAGAATATGACCTTGCTGAGCAGAGCATCCTAAAATCACTTGAGCTGAATCCCAATTCATATATGGCATACATAAATCTAGGTGATCTATATTTTCAGACTAGTGAGATGGATAAATACTGTGAATCAAATCAAAAAGCGATTTCTTTAATCCCTGAAGAATATTTTGATCAAACAGAAGAAATAAGAATAACAACCGACAAATACTGTAATGAAGATAGGATGCCATATTATTTTGTTAGAGGCCTTAGCTTATACAACAAAAAAGATTATCAAGAAACAATTGACTTACTGAATAAAGGCTTAGATAAATTAGATAAAAGCTCTGTACTCGAAAACCTAATAGGTTCTAGCTATATTGCTTTACAAAATTACGATGAAGCTGAGAAATTTTTCTTAAAGAGTTATGAAAATAAAGATATGCTCAAATCCGAGGTAATAGATTTTTACAGCATTGAATTAAGCGAAGAAGATATAGCATTTGTAGCAAAATCATATGTTGTAAAATCCGATTTTGGATTATCAATGATACACTTGAGAAATCATCAACCTGAAGATGCTATGCAAAGAGCCGATGTGGCATCAGAAATGGCGGAGTCGATGGAAGGATTTGATGGCAAAGAATTCGTTTACAATGTTAAAGGACTCATCTATATTTATGAGAACGATATAGACAATGCAGTAAAACAATTTGAAATAGGTATAGGAAAAAACCCATACTATCAGCAATCCTACCTTAATCTAGCGATTGTCAAAATTCTTAAAGCATGTAAATATAAAAGTTCAAGTATTGATTTCATATTTTCTGATTATTTTAATTCCATGCGAATGGTTATTCCAAAATTAAAACTTAATGCTAATAATGAGAGTCTACTTCAAGAAGCTCTTAAAATTTGTAACACTGCAATAAAATATGATTCTAAAAATGCATATGCTTATCTAATAAAAGCAAAAATATTAGAATTACAGCAAGATCCAGAATATAAAAGTTTTGCAGACAAAGCCGTTGAAGCAGGAATAACCAATGCTTATGAAGAATTAAACATCAAAAAATAGAACCCTTGTCTGATATACATACAAACCGGAATAAACAAAATTACATTGGTGGAATCGTCTCCATTATTGTAAATATTGCGCTATTTGCTCTTAAATATTGGGCAGGAATAGTCTCTGGATCTGTTTCCATAATGGCTGATGCCTGGCATACTTTGTCAGATTCTTTAAGCTCAATTGTAATGATTGCCGGCACAAAATTATCATCAAGGAAACCGGATAAGGAACATCCTTTTGGCCATGGCAGATGGGAAAACATTGCAGCAATATTTATTGGCATTTTATTGGCAATTGTTGCATATGAATTTATATCGGATTCAATTTCAAATATACAAAATCACGAATCTGCTAAATTCGGCATTATTGCCATAGTTGTTACCTCTATTTCAATAGTAGTAAAAGAAGTACTTGCTCAAATGTCATTTTACATTGCTCGCAAGACAGATAACTCCGCAATGAAAGCAGATGGATGGCATCATAGAAGCGATGCATTATCCTCAGTTGTTATATTGATAGGGATTTTTCTCCAACCATACTTTTGGTGGATTGATTCAGCTCTTGGAATAATCGTATCTCTTATACTCTTTTATGCTGTTTACGGAATAATCAAAGATGCAATAAATAAGTTGCTGGGAGAAGACATACAGGAATCAGTCATAAGTAAGGTTAAATCATTAATTACAAAAAAGTATAATAATGATTTAGGCGCTCATCACTTTCATTGTCACAATTATGGTGAACATAAAGAAATGACTTTCCATATTAAACTTAAACCAAGTCTATCTGTTGATGAAGCCCATAACATTGCTACTGAAATTGAACTACTTATTAAAAAAGAATTGCATATTGTGACAACTATTCATATCGAACCCGATTCTACAAAAAATTCAGATATTTAATAATAATATCCTATCTTATTATTAGATTTTGTATTTTTACAAAACCAATTTAAATATTTTTTTATGAAAATCGATTTAAAAAATGCGATTCAATTTACTGGAGACAAAGCTTATAAAAAATCATGCGACTATGCAATGATGCAATTAGAAACTCTAAACTCAGGTAAAGGAGCAGGAAACGATTTTCTGGGTTGGATTAACCTTCCGCAATCATATACCGAAGACGATATTGAAGAAATCAATCTTACAGCAAAATCAATGCAAGAACTTGATGCTGTGGTAGTAATTGGCATTGGAGGCTCATACCTAGGCTCAAAAGCTGTGATTGAATCACTTACATCTCCATTTAAAAAAAACAAACCTGAAATTCTTTTTGCAGGTCATAATCTCAATGGATCGTATCATGCCGAATTACTAAATTATCTCAAAGATAAAGAGTTTGGAATAGTAGTAATATCAAAATCGGGAACGACAACAGAACCTGCAATTGCCTTCAGACTGCTGTATGCAGAAATGAAAAAACGTTTTGATAAGGAAACTATACGAAAAAGAATTATTGCCATTACAGATGCAGAAAAAGGAGCACTAAGAATACTTTCAGATAAAGAAAATTTTAAAGATTTTATTATTCCTGATAATATTGGAGGCAGATTCTCAGTATTAACTCCGGTGGGCTTACTACCTATAGCCATAGCAGGTTTTGACATTGCTGAAATATTAAGAGGAGCATCTGTCGCTCAGGATATTTGCCTTGAGATGTCTCCAGATAATCCTGCAATTAAATATGCTGCAATTCGTAATATTTTATATGTAACAGGGCACAAAACTGAACTCCTCGTCAATTATAATCAGCAACTAAATTATATTGCAGAATGGTGGAAACAACTATATGGCGAAAGTGAAGGAAAAGAAAATAAAGGCATTTTTCCTGCATCAGTATCTTTCACAACCGATTTACATTCATTAGGTCAGTATATCCAACAAGGCGAACGTAACCTATTTGAAACTGTTATTTTTGTTTCAGACGATAGTGACGCGCCAAACATTCCTACAGATGATGAAAATCTAGACAAATTAAATTATCTAGCAGGAAAAAATATGGAGTTTGTAAACCGAAAAGCCTTTGAAGGCACGCTTATGGCTCATACCGATGGCAAAGTTCCAAACATAATAATTGAAATTGATAGAATCGATGAATACACCATTGGATTTTTGTTGTATTTCTTTGAGATTGCTTGCGGAATCAGCGGTTATATGTTAGGAGTTAATCCTTTCGACCAGCCTGGAGTTGAAGATTACAAACGAAATATGTTCAAATTATTAGGGAAATAGGAAAAAGTTGGGAGTTCGAAGTGCGAAGCGATGCAGTGAGCATTTCGTCGAACTGTGAACTAAAGTTTGAACTCAGTAGTGTTTTTAAACTTCAAGTACTCTAGACATTTTAGGCACTTCAAAGACTCCAAGTACTCTAGTTCCCTTTAAGTACTTTAAATATGTCAAACGAAAATAAAAAAATAGCTTTACTTGACACTGATGACAATATAATCGGTTTTGAAGATAAGCTTATCGTTCATCAAAAAGGCTTATTACACCGTGCATTTTCTATTTTTATTTTCAATGATAAAGGTGAGGTTTTACTACAAAAAAGAGCCGCTACAAAATATCACTCACCAAGTTTATGGACTAACACCTGCTGTTCTCACTTAATTGAAAATTCAGATTTCGAAGAATATATTCACGAAAGGCTAAAAGACGAGATGGGATTTGATTGCGAATTAGAATTCAAATTTTCTTTTCACTATAAAATTAAATTCTCCAATGGATTAACGGAGAATGAAATTGACCACGTATATTTTGGCAAATGGAACGGAACCCCTATTCCTAATCCCAAGGAAGTTGAAGATTACAAGTGGATAGATTGGACTTTATTCAAGACTGACTTAACAATCAACCCAGAAAAATACACATATTGGATTAAAGAAACTATTGAGAATAAGAATATGGTTTTTGAATAAATTTTAAAGAATTCAAAACCTTTAACCAATATTCTAACTGAATTTACGACCAACTTTCCCTTAGCTAGAATTTTAATGTCATTTCTCACTATAACTGTATAAACTCTGGATTTAAGCCTAAATTATCAATCTCAAAAGAATCAATATTAGGAAAAAGAATATGTAAATAATGTTCCTCAAATCTAATTATTTTGCTTTTGTAATCAACATCTCTCCTACTGCAATCGTATAGCCTTCAGATGAAAAAACAACTTCATTATTCTTATTTACCATCATTATTCTGGGAAAATCTATACCCTTTCCTTTTACCATGCACGTATGATTAGAATCAAGAAAAGTCCAATCCTTATCATACAAATAATTTAGATTTTCAAGGAAGCCATATTTCTCTGGATTAAAATTAGTTTCATTAACAATAAAATATACAGTGATTTTGTTTTTGCTTAGTTCCTCAATCATTGGTGCTAGATCTCTAACAATATGTTTTGATGGTTCTTTTGCCGCATCTAACCAAATAAAAACGACAAATGAATTATTCACTAACGACGCCGAAACAATAGTATTTCCATTAAAATCAGTTAAAGAGGAATGTACAAACTCTTTGAGATAACATTTTTCATTAAATAATTCAGGTATTCCAACACTTAGATAAACTACATCCTTTTCGCCAAGCTCAAAATACTTTCGGTTAACAATAACACTTCCGTCCTCATTTCGCAATGAAGTTAATAACATATATTGTCCCACAGAAAGTTCTACTCCTTCAGCAAAACTACTAATTGGGGTCTCCCATCCAAGGTCTACTGTTTTGAAGACTCCATTTTCGAATAATGCAAGTGAAAAATTTATTCTGTATTTTAAATCCCTAAGGCTATCCTTTGAAACAAAAAACACTTTAGCTTTTTTAATTTCCGAACCGGAACTCATCTCTTTCAACATCACATCATGCCATTGTTCTTCCTTCCAATATTGAACAAGTCCTGTAGCTTGATCAATTCTAGCCGGGACACCAATACTTCTACAAAATGCAACATAATAAATTTGTAAAGACTTTTGATCAGCAATCCCAAATTTACATACCGCCAATGGTGTAATAGGAACCTTGTAATTATTAAGCTCTTCAACCGAAAATGTTTTATCGCCGTCACTAAGTTCTGTTTTAACATTTCTTCTGATATAGGTCAGAATCTTTTCGGGTGATTTCTTAAATTCAGCTATTTTGGCGTCCCCAATAGAGTTTGCAATTTCTTTTCTATATGATTTCAGCATCTCAAATTCTATTCTGGGATTCAATAAATATTGAATATAAATTTCTTCAGGAAAATTATCAGATTTGCATTTTAATGCATATTCGAGATGTTCGGATAAAATTTCCGATTTTGTATCCCTCAAATCTTTCTCAAATAATACACTCAGAAGCAATACAGCCTGTTCTTGATTTGAAAGATATGACGCTTCGATTAGAAACCTTTCTATCTCAGGCCAATTCCCACGACTACCAATCAAAAATGGTATAATTCTCTCATCATATCCAAAAGTTTCTGCAAAATGTTCTGCATTAACAATATTATAAAAGGTTTTCTCAAACTCTGATCTTTTTCTACCATTTTTAAGTATTCTTCTTTCAGTTATTTTAACAAGTTCCGGAGCAGGTTTTACAACATCTCCAACAATTGGTGGAATATATTTACATGTATCTCTTGGAAAAACATTTCGTGAGCCTAAGACTACTGTTATCCAGCCTTCAACCTGCGGCTTTACTATTGTACTAATGCACTTGCTTCCATTACTAACATACACTTCAACACTACCATACCCTGTTGCAAATTCTGAAAAACCTGTAATATCAGTATTTTCTTCAAAAAGAGGATACATCTCAGCATAATTGTAAATCTGATATCTTACATTTGCCATCCAAACAGGGATGTTATTTTCATCCACAACTCTTACTTTAATCTTTTTAATCGGAGCATAAGTGGATAATACATTTATCCAGCTAAAATTCATATTCTGTGATAAAGTCATTCCATCTCCAGATGATGGCCCTCCAAATTGTTTAGTATGCACCAACATTGTTCTGGTAGCAGGAATATCAAACCATCCTGTATTAAGAACCGGTGCAGGTTCACAAGCTCCAAGGAAATACCATTTGCCATCAATCCAAACTTCTACCCAAGCATGATTATCATCTGTATGAGCCCATCTAGGAGTATAAACCTGACGAGCCGGAATCCCAGCTGAACGCAATGCGGTAACAGCAAAAGTAGATTCTTCTCCACACCGGCCAAACCCTGATATGACAGCTGCTAATGGGGAAATCGTACGCTCGTCTGTACCCCTATAAATCACTTTCTCATTACACCAATGATTTATTTCCAAAACTGCTTCTTCCATACTTAAATTCATTGGCAAAAGCCTTTCTTTTAATTCACGGTAAAAAACCATTCTGGCAGTATCCATATTTTCATTATTTACCCTTGGAGGTAAAACATAATGCATAAAAATATCTTCAGGAATACTGTCTCCCCATGTAAATGTTTCTTTGGCTAAAATTGCGAAATCAACTTGTCTGATAAAAAACTCATAATCATAATCCACAAAATCTGAAATCGGCATATATGTAACTAAGAATTCAATGTATCTCTCCTTCTCAGCAGAATAATTTCCATTTTCAATTCTTTTAAAATAATCAATATTACAAGATTCTAAAAGCTCCTTCTTAACAATATAACTATTTACATCATCTGTAAAGTTTTCGATTGGCTGCCTTTTTATACAAGAAAACAACAGCATTGTTAAAAGCAATAAGCCTAAATATTTTCTCATTCGTTGTGGAATAACATTAATCATCAAAACGATCTGAAGGTTCTTGTTGTCTAGAAGGTGTTTGAAATTCATCCGGCTCTATCTCAACGACTTCAGGTTCTTCAACTATTGATTGCTCGTTTCCAAGAACCTCATCATTATTTAGTTCTCCATCTGGAACTCCTTCCGGTGTTTTAGTCTTATCTCCTTTGCTGGTCATAAGTCCTATCATTAAAATAAGGGCAGTTAAAACAATTACCTGAATAATTAATGATTTATTCACCTGAGGAATTGCTTGGGTAACAGGAATAGACAAAAAAAGCAATATTGTTATTAATCCTCTTGGCGCTGCGTATAAAAGTGGATCAATAGATAACTTCAGCAGTTTCAAAATTGCAAATCTTA
>CAZUQY010000162.1:0-7264 GCA_964622935.1 uncultured Bacteroidales bacterium
CAAAATCAGTTTCAACTTTATCCATAGATTTTTCTATTCCAATTAGTTTCAAAGAAAAACTTAAATACACATCTGTAACAGATACAATTTTCGCATCGGTAACTTCTCCTTCAAGCATATTAAACATAGTCCGAAAATCCTCATCAATTAATCCTCTAATTACAGTTAAGTATTTACTCAATTCTGACTTAAGCAAAATTTTATCATCAAACTCCTCTATACTATTTAGAGAAACGATGGCAACATCAACTTGCAATAATGCTTTGTCAATCTGAGAATTTAATTCCTTCAATTCCAATGAATTAGAATCTCCGCTTAAAAAATTATTAACTATAATCCGACAACCATAAACAATGGTATTAATCGAATCTGTTACAGGATTCTTAATACCTACTATTATACCAACATATTCATCAGCCTTTTCCTTTTTCTCTTTGGAAACACATGAATAACTAATTAAAATCATGGATAAAATTAATGAAAGGCAAAGTTTTATTTTAATTTTCATGGCATGTTATTTTTCAAATATACAAAATATCCATTTATCTGAAAGCTTGAAATCTATTTTATTTATCCACAATTTGAATTTCAACCCTACGATTCATATCTTCTTCATGAGCATTTCTTTCCTCAGGATACAATTTGTGACTTGAGCCTAAACCTACATAAGTCATCCTATCTTTATCTATACCAGCTTCAATAAGATAGTCATATACAGCTTGGGCTCTATTTGAACTCAAATTTTGATTTTTATTAATTCTATCCCAACCATCTTCACCATCACCCTGGCAACAAATATGGCCCTGTATTTCAACAATTAAAGTTGGATGATTTTTCATTGCAAGATATAACTGCTTTAAGGCCATCTCTGACTCCGGTTTGAATGTCGGAGTTCCACCTTCAAATAAAATATTATCTAAAACAATATTTTCTCCTACTATTAGATTTTCATCAGTTAAATTTGAAAACATTGGAATAACTTCAAGTTCTTCTGTAGTCTGATCATTCACAATCTCATTAGGAATAATTGTTTCTACGTCTTTTTCTTCAGAGATATCTTCAACAGGACTCACCTCAGGCTTATGATGATAAATTATTTTCACTAATCTATGATTTGAAATACCACGGTCGGTTTTATCGGTTTTTGTCTCTACTGAACTTCCAGCATAAACACCTTTGCCTTGGCAGAACTTAATCTCTTTTGCAGGAAAATCAATAGAAAGTAAGTAGTTTTTTACGTATTGACTTCTTTTATTTGAAAGTTCCACATTGAATTCTGGAGAACCTAAGAAATCTGTGTATGCATAAATACTTACATTCTCTACAGCGTCATTATTAAATAACATATCAATATTTTCACGGTCAGCATCATTTAAAGCATATTCATTAATACCGTAATACAAAAACATAGTATCAGCTGACTGAGAAAAAGCCTGTGTTGAAAAAGAAATAATTACAAAACTTAGAAGAAAGAGTTTAAATCCACACATAAGTACAATGTTTTTAGATGCTTAATTCTTAAATAACTTAATAATTGGCGAATTTATTTCTTTATATTTAATAAAATCGAAAAAATCCTTATTTTTGCATCACAAAATTAAGGTCCCATAGTTCAACGGATAGAATAGCAGTTTCCTAAACTGTAGATCCAAGTTCGATTCTTGGTGGGATCACGAAGTGATTTCAACATAGCCACGTTAGTGGCTTTTTTCGTAGAAAAAGGAATTGAAGTTTATCCTGAGTAACGCCGAAGAAATTCTTGGTGGGATCACAAAGAAAAGAGGTTGCAAAATTCGCAACCTCTTTTCTTATGTCAATATTTTTTCTTACTCTCCCAAATAAGTTATTGATACAATCTCCAAATCAAGAGCTAATGCATTTTCATTTTCACTTGAAAATTCTGTATCTCCAACAATATTAGTATATTCTTCAGGCCATTCATTCATTTTCTCAACTTCAGGACAACCTAAATAAAGGTCATAATCATCGAATTTTGGATTAAGATCAATAGCTGCGCCACCAAAATCCCAAGCCATACCGAGAAATGTAAATGCTGCGCCATTTATTTCTTGTAGTTCTGGCAATAAAGTTCCAATTTTAACTTCTGTTTTTGTTGGATAAATTTCTCCCCCTTCAACTAACTCTTCACCTCCATAAGTATAAACAGAATGTGTTGTCTCAACAAAATCAGCTCCTTCTTTTTCATCATCCACTCCCCAATATACAACAACTCTATTGGCATATTCAGGATTCAAAATCGAAACATTGTATTGAACTGTACCTTCAGCTTTCCACAATACTGTTTCCTCTACATTTTCGTCTCCAAAATACTCGACCATTTGCCCATGGTTTTCAAATTGCATAAAATCTTCCAAATATTTAATCTCAATTTTCTTTGTTTCATTATCTGATTTATCTTCATCAAATTTTTTAGTTCCCGTTCCATCGCATGAAACCATAACAAATAGTCCCAATATTAGCATCAAGCTCAAACTTACATTTCTTTTCATTTCACTTAGTTTTTCAAAATTATAATTAATTATATGAGTTCCAAAATACACTTCCCATTTCAGATTAAAAAATTGCTATCTAAAAATCTGAACCACCCACATAGCTCGAATTCCGATAGCAATTATTAGTCCATAAAATTACAAAGGACGAAAATTACTATTTTACGAGTTTTCTTGTGTATCTATTACCGTTTGAAAAAGCATTGACAATATAAATTCCATCAGAAAATTGATTGAAATTTAATTCAGAATTGTAATCAAAAACATTTCTTTCAATAACTGTTTTTCCAGTAATATCGTATACGATAACTTTATCAATAATCTGACTATTAGTTATTGTAAGATTTCCATTTTGATTAAAGAACATCATAAGTTCTTCGCCCATACTTTCTGCGACAGAAACACTGGTTACATTAACAGTAACAGATTCTACAGATTCATTTCCAATAGCGTCGGTTATAGTAACTGTCCATATTGTTGTTTCTGCAGGACTTGCAACCGGATTTTGTATTTCATAATAATCCAAACCTTCCTCGTTACTCCATTGGAAATAATATGGCTGAACTCCTCCTTTTGCGAGTGCGATCAAATCTGTAGAACCACCAACTGCGATAGTATATGATGCAGGAGCTTCTGTTTCCAATTGCGAAACTCCAACAGGAACTTCTTCACCAAAATTATCAATACAGAAGTAAGCCGGAGTGTTCACTCCATACTCCCCCTCATCACTTGACAATACGATGAAGCATAAGCTATCCGTTCCTTCAGCCCAAGTCATATCAACATAGTTCCATGTATCCATTTTGAAGCCATCCAAATCATTTTCAAACCTGTAGTCGGCTAAAACAAAATCTCTGCTTGCGAAATACCATGAAGTAGTGCTATAACCGATAATTCTTAACGTAAACCAATGATCATTAATTGCATAAAAATCTCCATCCTCCATATAAAGTGAAGAGTTTGCATTTAATGAAAGATACATACCTGGGATTATTTCCGGTGCAGTTACAGTATCAATTTTTAATACTGAAGGAATCGGTTGATAATTATTCATCCAATCAGAGTTAATCCAAGAAACAGCATAATTATCAGAACCATAAACTCCACTGCCTGCGGCAGAAGAAAATGAATTTTGCCAGTCGTATGTAATATTATCAACTTCGTTAGTATAAGCGAAACCATCCCACATTAAATAGGCCTCATCATAATTATTATAAAATTCTGCCCAACCACTTGTATAGCTGCCACTCAAATCACTGCCATCCCAGTGTGATTCAGGATCAAGATTTAAGTCTTCGAAGTCTACAACATTTTGTGCTAAAATTGTTGTAACACCCAGACAGACAAATAGAATTAAAAGTTCAATTTTTTTCATAAAATTCATTTTTAAATTAATAAATCAAAAAACTTGGGTGTCAAACATGTCTGCAATTGGGAGATTTAAACAATAATAATGTTTCGCTTTTTTCCCCGAAAGCTTTCAATCATTGACTATTATCGGCAGGTCTTCTGACTTACTCCATGTTGTGATACCTTCCCATCCCAATCAGTCGGGACAGTGGCAAATGGGATTCACAACAATATATAGAGCTTACAGCAGCGGGTACTGTGCATGATTCTCACATGCTTCCCTTTTCATTCCGAAATTCGGAAAACCGTTAACAATGCAAAAGTAGTTATTCTTTATAATAAACAAAGAATATGTATTATATTTTATTAATTATTTTAAGCAGTTATTCGTCGCGCTTTGCTTTGACTTTAATTGTTTGAGAGGTTAAAATGCCGGCTGTTAAACCACTAATTAAAAAATCTCCAAACTTTAATTTAGTAATAACTTCACAATTTCCATCAGGAGGAGTTGCTACATCAGTTCTTCCTAAAGGCACTAAACCCCAAAAGACCCACAGTTGCTTTCCTTTGGCATAAGTATACTCATTTCCAGTTTGTTGTTTATATTCTCCAACACTGGTTTTTGTAGTCATACAACTACTAAGACTAAGAGATGCAATAATAACAACTGCAATTGCAAGTAAAATGTTCTTTTTCATATCTAAAAGATTTTATGGTTTACAACAAACTTACAAAAAGTTTTTAATTAAACCCAGATTAAGTATTAGAAGATTTTTTACTTTTTAGATTGTCTTAGAAAACTTCAGAATTTCATTAGCAAATTTCTTCCAACTTAATTCTTCTTTCAAGTTCCTGATGTTGTTTTTGAACACGTCAATTTTATAAGCTTCAAAATAATCAATAAGACCTTGTCTTAACACATCAGCAGCAGGAGTTTTCACAATAAGACCAGTCTTTTCATGATGAATAATCTCAGCGAGTCCACCAACATCAGTAGCTATCATAGGAGTTTCAAAATGATATGATATCCCTGTTATGCCACTTTGTGTTGCACTTTTATATGGCAAAACACAAACATCCGCAGCGGAGAAATAATCCCTTACATCATTATCAGAAATGTATTTTACATGTTTATGGACATTTTGCTTATTTGGCAACTTATCTATTTGGGTATCATACTTGTCAAAATTGCCATAAACTTCGCCAGCAATCACAAGTTGATAGGATTCATCTAAGTTCCCAAATGCTTCAATTAGAATATCCAGGCCTTTATAATCTCTAATAAAACCAAAAAATAAAATAGTCTTTTTATCCTCACTAATGCCAAGTTTTTTTCTTGATTCTGTTTTATCTTGAATATCACCAAAATGATCATATAAAGGATGTGGTAACAACTTTACTTTTGCATCAGGCAAAAATGAAAGTAAATCTGTTTTGACTTTTTCAGACATAGCGATAAAACCATGATTTTTATTTAGAAAGTATTTTGTAAATGCATTGTCGAAAAATTTCTTTTCGTGCGGAATAACATTATCTAAGATTGTCAAAACTTTTGTATTTGGAGACATTCTGCCTGCTACATATCCCAAGGATGGGCCAAAATAGGACATCCAATATTTCATTATTAACAAATCGGGATTAAACTTTTTGATTTTTGATGCTGCAACAGGCCAATTAAAAGGAATTGCTGAATTTAATATCCGTTGAGACTTAATTTCATCAACAATATCATCGTCTTGTACCATTTGGGTTTCTCCGGGAAATAAAAAACCAGGATACTGAACTTTAAAAGTAAAAGCACTTGTATTATGTCCAGACTTTTCTAATTCACGAAGCACCGAAGCATTAAATTGTGCTATACCTCCTCTAAAAGGAAAAAATGTTGATAAGTAGGCAATATTCATCAGCTTTTGCTTAACTTTTCTATTTCACTGAAAACAGTTAACGGTTTTAAATCATGCATACATGATTTCTCTCGTTTACAAGAATTTCCATAAAAACAATCGCATCCTGATTCTGGTTCTACAATTACTCCTCTATTATAAAGATAGAATTCATGCTTATTAAAGATATTATTCATCAGAACCATTTTTTTCTGAAGAGCTGTAGCGATATGCATCATCATCGAAACCTGAGTCACAACTATTTCACAAGCTGATGTAATAGCAAAGAACTCCTCTAATGAGAATGTGCCTGGATACCATGCTCCGGTTACTTTTGAAAGCTCAGTATTTTTCTCGTTCTCCTGAGGACCACCTAAAATCACCGGAAAATACCCCTTTGATTTGAGCGTATTGATTAGTTCAACCCACAAATGATCCGGCCATAATCTAGTTAACCACCTATTACCACAACCTGTATTTAATCCAACAATTATTTTGCCTTGTCCTTTTTCATCCATTTTCTCTTTCCACTTTGCAGCAAGAGGTTTATTGTAATTCAACAAATAAGGCTCATCATTAAATTTAAGATGACATATTTCGAAAATCTCATCGAGATAATGTTTAGTGTTTGCTTGAGAATGATGATCAAAAAAACCAGTAATTAATTTATGATTTGATGCAGGTGTTGCAGCATCTACATGATTATCTTTCCAAATAAACCCATACTTCTCTTTTGCATCTACCTCAGCCAAAAGCATACACGCTTCCTCTTCTTTATCAAGATTTAAAGCAATATCAAATTTCTTATTTCTTAATATATATAAAGAAGTCTCATCCCATTTATAAATTGAATCTATTTCTTCTTTTGGTAAAACATCTGGAGATAAAGTAAGCCAGCTAATATGTGCATTAGGATACAATTTCCGATACTTAACTACCAAAGGAGTGGTTCTAATTACATCTCCCATTGCACCAAGTTTTATAAACAAGATACGCTTTTCGATTTTCTGATAGTAATTACATTCTTCACAATCGACACCATGCAATTTATTTGGTTTACATGGAATTGCTCCCTTAAAATGTAGGCAATCGTATTTAACTGAATTAATTTCCATATTCTAATTATTTCAAAACAAAATTATAAAAATTTACAGATGATAGATTACAATAATGAAAGAACCTTAAAAAAACTTTCTTTAATAAGCAACAACTCATCTTCCGTTAAGTTATCAAGAAACCTAAGCTCACACTCTTTTCGATAAGCTTCTATATTATGTTTAAGTTTTTTTCCAGATTGAGTTAAACTCAACTTTATTGCTCTCCTATCCTTCTTATCAGACCTTCGTCGCATCAATTTTTTATTAACTAGATTATCTATGACTCGACTCACTCGTGATAAAGACAAATCCATTTTTTCTGCAACAACACTACTTACAATTTCATCAAATGAGCATATTGCGATAAAAAAATTATATTCAGCTTGAGTAATACTTGTTTCTTGCATAAACAACTAATCGTTAA
>CAZUQY010000163.1:0-7220 GCA_964622935.1 uncultured Bacteroidales bacterium
AATTAAATAAATCCTTTTTCCGTTTCATATCGTTTGGGAGCAATATTGATTCAAATTCTGACAGACGATTAAGAATGTCACAGATCTTTAGAAGTGATTCAAGAGAAATTATGCCCGTTTTTTCAAATTTTCGAACACTTGCATAAGCTACTCCTGATCTCTCCGATAACTCCTTCTGAGTCATTTTATCCTGTTTCCTTAAAGCAATGATGTTCTTTGATAAAAGAATCATTGTTTCTTTAGGTGATTTTTGATCCCCATATTCTCCCATAACTACAATTGATTTATAATACAAAGATAAGAAAAATTGCCATAAATGCTACTATAGGGGCGATAATGTTTCACAATAGATGCAATAAGCTACTATAGTAGCTATTATATTGCAGATTATACAATGAGTGATACTTTATAAATCCAATAATATTTTGTAAATGTCAAGTTTATTGAGCAAGGAATTGTTTCGGAATAAGAATATGCAATCATACAGGGCAATCGTTTTTCTTTTATATAGTAATTCTAAAACATTGACCTTTTTAACGATATCAAGAATTATCAAATTTAATTTTCTCTATTAAATCTTTGAAATATTCAGGACTCCAAATACTTAAAATATCATTATTCTTGATAAACTTACCAACATCATCTTTGATACTGTTAAAAGAAACTGATTCAATTTTCTTATCTAATAGTTCGATAATCTGTTCGTGAGAAATACTATCTTCATGCCAATCGTCTGTATCTTTTGCCCTAACTAAGAAATGATTTACATCCAAAGGAATTCCTTTTTTTATGTACCATTCTAAGTCATACCAATCCCTTCCTTTAACTCTGTTTTTCCATTTTCTAAAAAGCAGTGCATGCATTTTCCCTGAAAACAAGCTTGGTTTTGTAAAACATTTGACATAAAAGGAAAATGGACGAAGCAATAGTTTTTCTTCTGTTTTGAAATTTAGAGGAGGCTGTCGATCAACTTCTATTTTTATCTTCAAAGTCTTGTTAGAACGAACTCCAGTTTCTTGAATTATATCTTCGAGTACAATTTCTTGCCATATTGTTTCAGCCTTCAAAAAAGCAGAGTCAATAGCTGATTGTTTTGTCTTTTTCTTTTCCTTAATACTAACAGTCAGCCCCAATGACTTAAATTCATCCAGAACTGCTTTGAAATAAGGCTCAATTGAAAAATTAGAATCAGGATTAAGTAAAGAAAAATCTAAATCTTCGGAATATCTATCCAAGCCATAGAAAATTCGTAAAGCTGTTCCTCCATAAAAAGCTGTTTTCTCAAAAAAATCAGTTCTGGATAAACCTGCTAAAGTAATTTCTTGCATTATTTCACGTAATGCAGATAATATTTCTTCTTCATTTTGAGGGTTATATTCCTCTATCCACTCTTTTATCATAATTCTTTTAGAGTTTTAATAAGCATTTCTAAACTGCTTTTTTTAGGAGCATTTTCAATCCATAATTCTATAATTTCCGTATCCAATGTACTTAATAATTCACTATCCATACGAAGATCTTCCATTAAAAATTCTTGAGTTTGCTTCCTGCTTCTAAGATTAATTCTAGGTGTTAGTGCAATTTTGTCACACAATGCCTTTTCTGGGGAAGCAACTAACATTGTTTGCTTAGTTGAATGTTCTATTCTTTTTATTCCATAAGAATAATAAGGAATCTTCAATTGTTGGTAACTAAATCGTCCAACTTGAGTTTTATAATTTTTAGAAGGTTTTATGGTTACTGAACTTATTTCATAAGTCCTTTCTGGTATCATATTCCAATAGGACAATGCGGACTCTAATGACACATAACTCGGTCCTCTAAGATGATTAGCTATTAAAAATGGCTCTGGTGATAATAAGTCAATTTTAGGTCCAATTATATATAGCCCTCTTCTAATAGATATTAATTCTTTGCTTTTAAGTAGCTCACTAATTTTATCATTTGGACGCTGATAATCACTTAGCAACTCTAAAATTAAATGTCTAGATATAGGAGCTTCAGCATATTCCTTTATTATCGTTCTAAAATCCATATTGTCGTTATTGCACTCAATAATCGGATATTTTCCGATTTATAAGTGTAAAAGTAACAATTAAATGTTAAACTACAAAGCTATAATCGGAATAATTCCGATTATTAAATTAAATAATTACAGTTTTGTGTAAATATTGTCTATTTTGTGTAACCAAAGTTTTAATGTTGCCCTGCACAAAAATAGAATACAATTTTCAATTGTCGAATTAGCAGAATTGTCAGTTTTTCGTTAACACAATCATATAAATAATGATTGAAAATTACCCTTGTTTTCTTTTGCTCTACATTGCTTTTTTTTGTATTTTTGCAATGGAATAACAAATTACAGTTAATTGAAGTAATAGAGTGCAATACAGGTGTTTTTTTAACATATGCCCTATACTAGTCCAAGCTTTTGCAGAACATATAACATGTTGATATAATGCGGTTTACAGAGGTGGTTCATTTCCCCCTCTCGCCGCAGCCAAAACCATCCTCGCAATAGTGAGGATTTTTTTTATCCATATTTTAACAAAAGATCACTTCTAAGTTAAAATATGGGCATAATAAACTAATTATCACGCAAGTAGAAATATTTTTGTTGTATTTTTGTTTATGCATATTATGCAAAATATAGCATGTTTAAAAATATGCGTTAGCATTTGAAAAATAAGATTAATTTCAGTCGAGCAGAAATTAAATCACGGAACGGATTACTTTCAAAAAGTGATAAGGTAGTCTTAAACAGTTTTATTGGCAAATAGAGTTAACATACAATGAGTAAAATAGATACATCAAATGTTCTGAAAGGAAAGATAAATAAAAGTGGTATTACCAGTGCCCTGAGATTGTATAAATATATCCGACCATACAGATGGCAATACTTTTTGGGTATTTTTTTCTTATTTGGTTCAAGCTTGGCGAGCCTGGCTTTCCCTAAACTCCTTGGTGATCTTGTGAATACTGCCATTGATACAAGCCTTGGTCAAAGTCTGAATCAAACGGTTTTATTAATTGCAATAATTTTAATTCTTCAAGCCATCTTCTCGTATTTTCGAATTGTACTATTTGTAAATGTAACAGAAAGATCGCTTGCCGCGCTTCGTCTTGCGAGTTACAGTCATTTGATAAAACTGCCCTTACAATTCTTCGAAAAAAGAAGAGTAGGAGAACTCAATAGTAGAATATCTGCAGATGTAGCTCTACTTCAAGAAACAATGACCACAACCTTAGCTGAATTAGTCCGACAAATTATCGTAATTAAAGGTGGCATAACGCTTCTGGCTATCATTTCGATAGAGCTTACAGGCTTTATGTTACTTATACTCCCTCCTACTATGATCGTCGCACGATTTTTTGGGAAGTTTATTCGAAAATTCTCCAAAGATGTCCAATCAAAATTGGCAGATTCAAATACAATCATCGAGGAAACCTTACAAGGCATTCAAAGTGTAAAAGCATTCACCAACGAATATATCGAAATTAACCGTTACAAAAAGAAAACAATAGAAATAGCCAATTTAGGCATGACCAGCGGCAAATACAAAGGTGCCTTTTCATCCTTTATTATTCTAGGCCTTTTTGGTGCCATTTCGGCTGTGGTATGGCGAGGTTCATATTTATTGCAAGCGGGTGAAATGGCTGCGGGAGATTTATTTTCATTTGTAATTTATTCTGTCTTTGTAGGAGGAACTATTAGCGGACTGGCTACTGTATATACCAACATTCAGAAATTTATTGGAGCCACAGAAGATTTATTCAAAATTTATGATGAAGAAACTGAAGATATTCAAGACCCTAGTGATATTGATCCTAAATATAGAATGCATGGAGAGATAAGTCTAAAGGACTTAAATTTCACTTACCCTTCGAGAGCAGAACAAAGCATTCTGAATCATATTAATCTAGACATCAAAAGCAACCAAATGATTGCCTTAGTGGGCCCAAGTGGTGCAGGTAAAAGCACTTTAGCATCACTTCTATTGATGTTGCATCTTCCGCCCAGAAATGCATTATTTTATGACCAAATTGATAGTCACGACTTCCCATTGTATGCTCTAAGAAGTCAGATATCATTAGTGCCTCAAGACATTTTTCTATTTGGAGGGAATATTAGCGAAAACATTGCTTATGGAAAGCCTAATGCCAGTGAGGAAGAAATCTTCGACGCGGCACATAAAGCCAATGCCTTAGAATTTATTAATAGCTTTCCCGAAAAATTTGATACCATTGTGGGAGAACGTGGCACTCAGCTTTCGGGAGGACAGCGTCAGAGGGTAGCCATAGCACGTGCTATTCTAAAGAATCCAAAGATTTTAATATTAGATGAAGCTACATCCTCATTAGACTCAAAGTCTGAGAAACTGGTTCAGGAAGCACTAGAAGAGTTAATGAAAGGCAGAACATCCATCGTAATTGCACATCGCTTATCTACCATCAGAAAAGCGGATGAGATTGTCGTTTTAGAACAAGGAAGAATAGTAGAACAAGGTACACACAAAACCCTTATGGAAATCTCGGAAGGCAAATACAAAAACCTGATTCAACTACAGTATTCTAATTAATACTTAATATTCTTTTCAATTAGCTCCAAGATACTCTCTTTAAAGTAGAGGGATTTACTCCCTATTTTTGGGATGTTGGACAAGTGGACTAATGGTTTTCCTGCAAGCCAGAATTTTTCATATTGCAAAATTAAATAGTTCATTATTGTTTGATTTTATTAGAATTTGGGGTCCTGGTCATAGTTGATGGATTGAATAATTTCTCTAAGTTTTAATCCTTAAATTCAATTAGCAAAAAGCAAATAATTAAAAAAAACGGCAAAATATTTGCAGGTTTGTGAATATTCACTAACTTTGTGCCGTAATAAAAATATTATGCAAACAGAAAGACAAGTTCAAATATTAAAACTCTCAATGAAGCTCATTGCGAATAAAGGGATCCAAGGATTTACGATAAAAAACTTATCCAAGGAGTTAGGCATTTCTGAGTCGGCAATTTATCGCCATTTTGAAAATAAAACGGCTATATTAATTTCCATTTTAGATAATTTTAAAGAAATGGTTAGCATTACGCCTCCTCTTCTCACAGAATCAAACACTACAGCAATTAGTAAAGTAGAGTTTCTATTTTCAAGAATGATAGAGATATTTATTGAACAGCCTACAATCATTTCAGTTATTTTCTCAGAAGAGATTTTTATAAATGATGTTGTATTGAAGGGTAAAATAATGGAAATCCAAAATATTAATCAATCAAGAATAGAAAGTATAATAGAAAAAGGTCAAACTGAAAACAATGTAAGGAACGATGTTGACAAAAGTACTTTAGCACTCATTTTTATCGGAGCATTTCGCTTACTGGTAAAACGATGGTATCTGACCAACAATAATTTTGATCTTAAAGAAGAAGGAGCAAAACTTATATCTTCCTTCAAATTATATACAAAATAAACTAATATTATGAAAATAGTAAAAGTATCTGAAACAGAAATAAACGAAACACCTCACAAGATTGATGCACGCGAGCTTTATAATAAAGAAACTGCACAGGTTGTGCATATAATTCTACAGCCTGGTGAAAGCTTAAAACCTCATAAGACACCCGTAGATGTGTTTTTTTATGTTTTGGAAGAGACACCAGACATTTTTATAGGTGACGAAAAGCAACTCGTAACTAAGGACAGTCTAGTTGAAAGCCCTAAAAGTATTACGCATTACTTTTCAAATAATTCAGATGGAATAGTAAGAGTTCTTGTTGTAAAAGCACCTAACCCAGGATCACAAACAAAACTATTATAGATTTATTTTGCGATAGTTAGTATCGCATTTTTTTACAGTCATCAGGTTAGTTAACATTAACTACAAATATAAGCGCAATGGAAAAGATTTTAAACAAATTATTAAAACACAAATGGTTATCTATGATAATCATAATAACAATTTCCGCATTTTTTATTTTCCAAATGAAAGAGAATACAAAAATGGAGACCAATTTAGATAAATATATGCCACAAGATCATCCAGCATTTATTTATAGCGATAAAGCCGAAGCTTGGTTCAATATTAACGATGGTATTATTATAGCTATTGAAAATAAAAAAGGTATTTATAATACTGAAACATTAGATACACTAAAGCAATTAACCAAACGCTTTCAGAAATTTGAAGAGATTGAAAAAGCAGATGTCACATCCCTATACAACGCCGATAATATTATTGGTACAGATGACGGTATGGATGTAAAGCGTTTTTATAAGAAAGTTCCAAAAACAGATGAAGAATTACTAGAACTAAAAGAAAATGTTCGGAAAAACGAAATGATTTATGGGAGATTGGTTTCTGAAAATGAACAGGTAACTATAATAATTGCAGAAATTGGAGACGATGTCTTTACTCCAGAATTTTACGATGCAATATTGGAGACAGCGAAACTATCAGAAACTGAAGATATAAAAATTCATGTCGCAGGAAGACCTATTGTAGAAGGTGAAATGGCACTATTAGGCCCTGCAGATATGAAAAAAATGGTACCTATTGTTATCTTAGTTATACTCGTAGTTTTATTCTTTACCTTACGAAGTATAAAAGGCACATTTATTACGCTTGGGGTGGTTTTTCTGTCAACAATATGGGCTTTTGGTTTAATGGCCAGTCTTGGTGTTCCTATATATGCCGTTTCTACAATGATTCCTGTAATGCTGATTGCAATTGGAGTTGCCGACGGAATTCATTTGTACAGCCATCTACACACCTTTGTGGATCACAACCCTAGTGCCTCCAAATTAGATGCTACTAAAGACATGATAAAGAATATGTGGAAACCTGTTGCTATGACTTCCATTACAACAGCTGTTGGTTTTATTTCTTTACTAAGCTCTGAAGTTTATCCTGTTAAATATTTTGGTCTTTTCACTGCCTTTGGCGTAATGATGGCCATGGTATTTTCATTGGTTTTCTTACCTGCAGGGATTATGATTTTTGGCTTACCTAAAGCTAAAAAAATTAAACAAGGAGAGGATAAAGAAGGTCACTCTCACTCTAAATTGGCTAATAAGTTTGCAAGCTCAGTTATTAAGCATAAATATGTATCAATTCTGGTATCGGCTTTAATAATTGTATTATCAATTATTGGAATGCAAAAATTATGGATCAATTCCAGTTTTCTAGATAAATTTGAAAAGGATAGCGATATCGTTCTTA
>CAZUQY010000164.1:0-7171 GCA_964622935.1 uncultured Bacteroidales bacterium
AAACGATTTGTTTGCTTCAGGAGATTCTCGTTTGATAAACAACAGAGAATACTATTATACTGTTATTGCATATGGTTATAACAATTCATTATTATATAACCAATCTATAGAAGGAACATTTAATGGACAGAAAAAACCTTATTTAGCAGGTCGTAACAATATTAAAAAATATACTGCACTTCCTCACATTAATGATCCTGAAAATGGTGGTACAATCTCTCAATCTGAATATGGTTATGGACCAAAAATTTCAGTACTTGAAGGTACTGGTAACGGAAATAATATACTTGAATTAACTCCAGAAACTATAACTGAGATTATGTCTGGTTATCCTTGGAAAGCTACTAATAGAGAATATGATAATGGATATGGTCCAATTAATGTAAAAATTATTGACCCATTAAATGTTCCTGAAGATTCATACACTCTAAAATTTATAAATACTACTGTCAATTCAACCGGTACATTAGGTACCTCAGGATCTGAATTGTCAGATGCATTCTTTATTCCTTTTGATTATGAAATAACAAATTCCGAAGGAGATGTTGTAAGTAGCGAAGTTGCTGTTCAATACGGTCATTCAAACGAACAGTTATTTATGGACTGGGGTATTTCAATAAGTATAGCTCAACAGGACTTTGCCGGTGGTAAAGACAGAAACGAATACCAAAACGGTTTCCTCGAAGCTTCAATGACTTTCGAAGATCCTACAAAACCTTGGTTATACTTTATCCCAGACGGCGATGGTTATGACCCATTTAACTGGATTAGAGTTGGAACTTACCAAAGCAAAGAAGGCGAATTAGATCCATGTGGAGCTGATCCAAGTTATGATGACTTAATATCTTGGGATGATAAACAAACCTATCAGAAAATACTTGGTGGCACCTGGGCTCCTTACAGATTTACTAGCGCATTTCAGTATGGACTTTCATTAAAAGCAGCCCGTAATTTCCAAAACATTTTAAGATACGAACCTTTATCAAGTGTAAATCTTGTTATCACAAACGACAAAACAAAATGGACTCGTTCTTGCGTTGTCGAAATGTGCGAAAACGAATGGATGAATGATGAAGAATGTGGATTCCTTGAACAAGTTTCTCCAATAGAGAACTATCTTTCTATCGGTAATGCTAATAAATTTGCACTACGCCAAAGCCCCTCAATAAATAAAGATGGTACTCCTGATGATTCAGGAACACACGGTTTGGGTTGGTTCCCTGGTTATGCAATTGATGTAAGAACAGGCGAAAGATTAAATATCATCTATGGCGAAGACTCATGGTTGGCAAGTGAAAACGGTCAAGATATGATGTGGAATCCATCATCAGGTATTTATGAAACAACTGGCCCATTATTTGGTGGAAAACACTTTATATACATAATGGGTAACAATCAAAACTTTGCAAATCAAGTTTATAATGCACCAAATTACGACTCTTGTCAATGGATTTATGACAACTTACTTACATATGAAACATCAGGAGTTGCAACAACCAGTTTAAACAGAGCATGGGCTTCAGCAATGTGGTGTGCTATACCAATGTTAAATCCTAGCTTCGATTTCTTAGAAACAGATGTTACTATTAAAATTAGAGTAGCAACTCCTTACCACCAAGGTAAAGAAGAATTTGCAATATCTAATCCAGAGAACGATAACATGCCAATGTTTACTTTCAATACAACAGATATTAAAACAATCACTGAGGATCTTGATCAAGCAAAAGATGCTCTAGATTTAATCAGAGTAGTACCAAATCCATATTATGGCAACTCATACTATGAAAACTCACAGTTGGATAATTATGTAAGAATCACAAACTTACCAGAAAGATGTATAATTTCCATTTATAATGTAAACGGTGGATTAGTGCGAAAATATAATAAAGATAACGAAAGCACTTTAGTTCAGTGGGATTTGAAAAACACTTACGGTATTACAATAGCCAGCGGTATTTACATTTTGCACATAGATGTACCAGGTGTTGGTGAGAAAGTGGTTAAATGGTTTGGCGCATTACGTCCAATTGACTTAAATAATTTCTAAAATTGTTATAATATAAATCAAGAAATATGAAAAATTTATATTTAGTTTCAACAATACTGATAGCATTCACAGTAAGTTTATTATCTACTGAAGCGTTTGCAGGGAATGAGCAACGCGTCGGTTCCAACGGAGCATCAGAACTTTTGATCAACCCTTGGGCAAGAAGTTCAGGTTGGGGTGATGCCAATGTTGCTTGTGTTGTTGGACTCGAAGGAATGTATCAGAATATTGCAGGTATGGCCTTTACACGCAAAACAGAACTAGCATTTACAAACACACAGTGGTTGGTTGGTTCAGGAATCGCTGTCAATAGTGGTGGTTTTGCGACAAAAGTTGGAGAAACTGGTGTTCTTGGACTTAACGTGATGAATATGAACTTTGGTAAAATCGATATCACTACAGCTGATTTACCAGAAGGTGGTATTGGTACTTTTAATCCAACATTTAATACTATTTCACTCGGTTATGCAAGAGAATTCTCAAATAGTATTTATGGTGGTATCGCTGTAAAAATGATTAGCGAAAATATTTCCAATATTGGCGCTTCTGGTTTTGCAATTGATGCAGGTATCCAATATGTTACTGGCATAGGTAAAGATAAAGCAGGAAACAGAAATCGTGATAACTTACACTTTGGAATTACCATGAAAAACGTAGGTACTACAATGAAATTCACAGGTGATGGTATGTCTTTTACAGGATTCTCTCAGAATGGTACAGGTATGACAATCGAGCACAGAAGTCAAGAATTTGAATTGCCTTCTCTTATTAAAATCGGGTTTTCATACAATATCAGACTCGCTCCTAAAGTTGACGAAGTTAGCGAAACTGTTTCTTCAGACCACAATATGATTATTGCAGCTAACTTTACTTCTAATTCATTTACTCCAGATCAATACCATTTTGGTATGGAATACGCATTCAAAAACTATTTCTTCTTAAGAGGTGGTTATGTTTATGAAAATGGAATCTTAGATATTGAGACTCGTACAACTGTATATACAGGTCCTACAGCAGGTATGACATTACAAGTACCTGTAAATAAAGAAAGCAAATCAGTTCTTGCAATTGATTATTCATACAGATTTACAAATCCTTTCGGAGGTATACACACATTTGGTGTTAGAGTAACATTGGGTACGTCTACAGCCGGCTCTAGCAGATTATAGACATTTGGAGGTGTACACACATTTGGTGTTAGAGTAACTCTGTAATAAAAATACTTCAAATTAAAAAATCCCGGATTATCCGGGATTTTTTAATACTTACCTCCAATATAACTTGCATTTTATTATATAATTAACTAATTTGCATGATATAAAAATAGCATTGTCTTATTTTAGTAAAAGTCAAACTCACTACCATGAAGAACTTTCTTCTGATTATCCTTAACATTCTACTTTTAACTAATATATGTTTTTCACAGCGTTCTACAGCAGATTGCGAAACTGCACAAACTTCAGCAGAACTGGATATTAATAATGTCCGAACCAGAATACAATCAATTGGCGATATGTGGTGGGATTTAAGCGACAAAGCTATTTATGAAGTCCCTAAAGGAGGTGGTGTTCACGCCTTATACGCTGGAGCAATTTGGATTGGAGGAAAAGATGCAAACAATCAAATAAAAGTAGCTACGACAATGTTTAGACAAAGTGGTGTCGATTTTGCTCCAGGTCCACTAATTGCCTCCGGTTCTGACAGAGGTGAAACAAGTGAAGATATTTGCAGAGAATATGATAAATTATGGAGCATTACAAAAGCCGAAGTAAAAGAATTCCGCAATTGGTGGGCTTGTTATAATAATCCGGACTGCGACTCCGAAGAATCTACATATACAATCCCTGACATTATTCTTAACTGGCCTGCTCATGGCCCTGCTGGTGGATACGATATGTACCTTGCTCCTTTTTGGGATAATAATGACGATGGATATTATAATCCTTACGATGGAGACTTTCCATATTTTGAATTTCCTGAAGATAGTATAACAGATGATATAGACTGTCTAAAATCAAGAAGCAAACGCCAAAGTCTCAGAGGAGACCAAGCTATTTGGTTTGTTTTTAATGATAATGGTAAAGAGCACTCAAATTCCGGAAGCGAATCCATTGGGTTGGAAATAAGAGCAATTGCCTATGCCTATGCGACAAACACACCAATAAACGATCTTACTTTTTACAATTATGAAATAATCAACAGATCAACCGAAACTTTATATGATACTTATGTTGGATTATGGACAGATGCGGATTTAGGAAATGCAAATGATGACCGCATTGGTTGCGATGTCGGGCGAGGATTAGGATATATTTATAATGGTGACAATAATGATGAAACTTATGCTGACAGCCCTGGATATGGTGCCTCCCCTCCTGCTGCTGGACTAGATATTTTCGAAGGATTGTTTCAAGATAGCGATGGCCAAGATAATGAAACAAGTTATGAAATTATTGATGGAGTAAAGGTTCTCAATTGCTCAAAAGGAGAAATTCTTAATGGGAATATAAATGGCTTAAATTTCGAAGACGGTATCGTTGATAATGAAAGATGGGGCGCAGTTAACTTTATGTATTATCAAAGCGTAGGTACTGGTGCTAATCCTGGACAATTCTCGCCTATGATTAAAAATGAATATTATTACTATCTAACTTCGAGATGGAGAGATAGTACTCATCTTCTATATGGAGGTAATGGTCATTATTCAGGCGGGGGAGATGTTTCAACTCCTACAAATTATCTCCTACCGGGAAATCCTACAACGGATATTTGCGGTTATGGACAGAATGGTGTAGTAATGCCAGGTTGGTCTGAAGAGACCGCAAGCTTTGCAGCAGGCGATAGAAGATTTATAATCTCCAACGGTCCTGTAACGCTACAACCTGGAGCTGTAAATAATTTAACAATGGGAGTTGTATATGGTAGATCTACAAACGGAGGAAACTATGAATCTATTGAAGTTATGAAAAGGGTTGATGACATAGCCCAAAATATGTTCGATAATTGCTTTAGGGTTCTTGATGGACCTGATGCTCCGAAACTCACAATAATCGAATCAAATAAGAAACTTATTTTTCACTTATCGAATAATCCTAATTCTAATAATTACTTGGAGCAATACATAGAAAGGGACGATAATTTAGAATGCGACGATAATATCTCTCCATGCGACGAGTACTTTCGTTTTCAGGGATACCAAATTTATCAATTGCAAAATCCAACTGTAGATATCCTTGAAGAAAAATATAATACAGATCTTGTTCGTGAAGTTTTTCAGTGCGACATTAGAGATAATGTAAGCAGTATCATAAACTTTATTTATGACACACAAACATCTCAATACTTTCCTCAACTAGAGGTTAATGGAAATAACGAAGGCATTTCTCACACTTTTGTCATTAACAAAGATTTTTTTGCCGAAAATAACGACACATTAGTAAACCAAAAAGATTACTATTTTACAGCTATAGCATACGGCAATAACAATACCTTACAATATAATGCAAATAACATCGACGATTGGTTTGGGAACAAAAACTGCTATATTCCAAGCAAGAATAATATCAAAACTTACACAGCAACTCCTCACGACCCTTCAATTGAAAACTACGGAACCGTATTTAATACAGAATATGATTATGCTCCACAAATAACAATGACCGAAGGGCATGGAAATGCAAATTGTATAATAGAATTAACCAACGAGTGCCTTTTAGAAATAATGTCTGGTTACCCTTGGAAAGTTGATGATAGAACATATAAAAGTGGGCAAGGTCCTATTTCTGTTAAGATTATCGACCCTTTAAATTTACCTGACAGTGATTATACGCTTAAGTTCATCAATCCCACAACCAACTCAACCGGAACTATTGGAACAAGTGGATCTGAATTATCCGAATTGTTCTACATCCCGTTTGAATATTGCATATATAATTCCTCAGGAGATACTATTTACAGTGAAAATTCGGTAAAATATAACCAAAATTATGAGCAGATATTTCCTGATTGGGGATTTTCAGTTAATATAACCGACCAAGATTTTACAGGAGCAAAAGATCGCAATGAATATCAAAATGGCTTTTTAGCTGCTGAATTTATTTACGATGATCCTGAAAAGCCATGGCTTGATTTTATTGCAGATCAAGATTATTACAACGCATACAATTGGATTAGAGTAGGAACTTATCAGAATAAAGATGGAGAACTTACTCCTTGTGGAGCAGATGATAGTAACGATGATTTAGTATTATGGGATGATAATGAATATTTTGAGAATATTATTGGTGGGACATGGGCTCCTTATAGATTTGTCAGCTCAAATAAATATGGCTTAGCATTAAAGAATGCTCGTAATTTTCAAAACATTATGAGATATGAGCCATTATCTAGTGTAGATCTTATAATCACAAGCGACAGATCAAAATGGACTCGTTCATGCGTTGTTGAGATGCACGAAAACGAGTGGGTAACTGATCCAGAGTGTGGATTCCTCGAACAATTTTCTCCTACCGAGAACTATCTTTCTATCGGAAATGCTCATAAATTTGCCCTACGTAAAAGCGCATCAATAGATATGGATGGAAATCCTGACAATACTGGAACTCATGGGATGGGATGGTTTCCGGGATATGCAATCGACCAACGTACCGGCGAAAGACTTAATATCGTTTATGGCGAAGACTCATGGCTTGCAAGTGAAAATGGGCAAGATATGATGTGGAATCCAAGTTCTGGAATTGAAGAAATTCATGAGCCACTATTTGGAGGCAAACACTACATTTATATTATGGGGAATAATCAAAATTTTGCTAATGAGGTTTACAATGCGCCAAATTACGACTCTTGTAAATGGATTTATGACAATCTTCTTGCCTATGAAGAAACAGGTATAGGAACAACTAGTCTAAATCGTGCATGGGCATCTGCTATGTGGTGTGCAATACCAATACAAAATCCCGATTTTGATTTTCTTGCCTGTGATATAAGAATTAAACTTAGGGTCTCAACACCATATCATAAGGGACTAAATGAATTTGAAGTGGATAATACTGAAAATGACAATTTCCCGGTATTCAAATTCTCAACTCACGGTTTACAAGCCGAGACTTCAAATGCAGAAGTCCT
>CAZUQY010000165.1:0-7165 GCA_964622935.1 uncultured Bacteroidales bacterium
TACTGAAAGTTTTTGTTGCAAAGAATCAATCTTTTTGATTTGATCAACCATTTCGGTTCCTTGTAATGAATCTTTAGATTCAATTGCAATTTCAATAGGGCTGACGCCATTAAAATTCTTTTCAAGAAACTTTAAATCAACTTTCATGGCATCAGAATCAGGGACATCATCCAAAAGGTATCCAGTTCTTTCTATCAAGGTAACTCCATAAATTGCAACAATAATCACAATTATAACAGAAATATATACCTTAGGTCGATGATTTGTCACTATCCTACTTAAAACATCGACAATTTTAGTAATGAATTTTCCTTGTAGATGCTTAGTATATTTATTAGATGGAGGTTTAAGGAAACTAAAAACAGATGGGATAATTATTAGTGCTGTAATAAATGCAAAAAGAATTCCACATGAAGCAATAATCCCGAACTCAACAAGTAGCGAAGAATTTGTGATAATAAATGTTGCAAAACCAGCAGCTGTAGTCACATTGCTTAAGAAAACAGCGCTTCCGATTTTTGAAATTACTCTTTGTAAGGCAAGAATCTTATTCCCATGAGCAACAGTTTCGCTATGATATTTATTAAGTAAGAAAATCGTATTAGGTATGCCGATTACAATAAGTAAAGGGGGAATCATGCCCGTTAGCACAGTTATTTTAAATCCAAGTAGCCCCATTAATCCTACTGCCCATAATACGCTGGCACCAACGACAATCAATGCTACGCCAATAACTTTAAATGATCTAAAAAACAGGTATAGAATAATAATGCAAATTAGGACTGCCAGAAGAATAAATAATTTGATTTCTTCTTTAATCAAATCCATCATTTTTGTCCTAATAAATGGTAGACCTGATATGTGAATTTCAACATGCTCTTTTTCTTCATAATTACGGAGAACTCTTTCAATCTCACGAACAACTGGAATCCTTTCTTTGCTACTAAGAATTTCTTTATTAAGAGAAACACTCATTAAAAAAACATCCTTGGTTTTGTTATATAGCATTCCTTCGTAAAAAGGTAGTGAGAAGAAAACATCTTTTATACTGTCTAACTCGTGCTGTGAACTAATTTCTTCCGGAAAAATTTTGTATGTTTCAAATTGTCTTTTTTTTATGCCATTTTCATCTATTATTGTAACTTGCCTAGCGTTAACTGCCTGGGAGACAGTCAGAACAGAAGATACATTTTCAATTCCTTCTAGAGTTTTGCATAGCTTCTGAAATGCAAGAAACTTTTCGTAATTAAAAATATCTTTCTCAGCAAATCCAATTACAATTCCATTTGCTTCATCACCAAAAATTTTGTGAAATTTTAATTTGTCAAGATAAACCGGATCTTTTTCAGACAACATGTTTGCATAATGGTAATCCATTTCGATTTTTGTTGCCTGCCAGGACATAAAGACAGTTATAACGCCTAATGTAATTAAAAGCGTAATTCTGTTTCGTAAAATAAATCCTGCAACCTTATGCCACATAATGTTTTTTTTAGGCTGCAAAAATACAATTAATCCTATGATAATGCAATAAATTGATAAACTTATATTATTGTTGAAATCTTAAAGAATAAAATTTTGTAAATTTTGAAGATATATTGTTTATTTGTAATCTAAATTATTATAACTGATGGAATACGGAATTCTTGATTTTTTGACATTAATGGGAGCTTTGGTTTTGTTTCTTTTTGGAATGAAATTAATGAGTGAGGCTTTGCAAAAAGTAGCTGGAAATAATCTTCGAAAAATTTTGTCAGCAATGACCTCAAATAGAGTTCTTGGTGTTGTTACTGGTATGGCTATAACTGCAATTATCCAGTCTTCTTCAGCAACTAGTGTGATGGTAATTAGTTTTGTAAATGCTGGATTATTGACCCTTACTGAATCTATAGGAGTAATTATGGGGGCAAATATTGGTACAACTGTTACTGCTTGGATTATATCTCTTATAGGGTTTAAAGTTAAGATTAGTACTCTGGCTCTTCCTCTTATTGGAATCGGGTTTCCATTAGTTTTCTCCAGAAAAAGTAGATATAAGGCTTGGGGTGAGGTTGTTATGGGGTTTGCTTTATTATTTTTAGGCCTAGATATGTTAAAGGATTCTGTGCCAGATATTAGTGCTAATCCAGAAATTTTGACGTTTTTACAATCTTATACAGATTTAGGATTTTTGAGTGTCTTAATATTTCTTGGTATTGGGATGTTATTAACAGTAGTTATCCAATCGTCTTCGGCGACATTGGCGCTTACTTTGGTCATGTGTCACAATGGTTGGATAAGTTATGAGATGGCTGCAGCAATGATACTCGGGCAAAATATTGGGACAACTATTACAGCCATTCTGGCATCATTAATTGCCAATACATCTGCAAAAAGAGCTGCTGCAGCTCACTTGATTTTCAATTTAATTGGTACTTTATGGGTGTTAGCTCTGTTCTATCCTATTGTGGATATGATTGCAAGATTTACAGAAAACCTTGAAGGAGTGTCTCCGGTAACTGATGTCATTGCTATACCAGTAGCGTTATCAATTTTTCATACTGTGTTTAATGTGACTAATGTTCTTCTTCAAATATGGTTTGTAAAATATATTGAGAGAATTGTACGATTTGTGATTCGTCAGAAAAAAGACGAAGATGAAGAATTTGGACTTAAATTTATTCAAACAGGGATGTTATCAACATCTGAGCTTTCTATTCTACAAGCTAGAAAAGAGATTGCAGAATATGGTAAAAAGTCTTTGAAAATGTTTAATCAGGTTAAAAAGCTTTACGCAGAAACAGAAGAAAAGAAATTCAAAAAAATTAGCGACAAAATAGCTAAAAATGAATTGATAATGGATGACCTTGAAGCTGAAATTGCAAACTACCTTACTAGTGTATCGGAGGGAGAACTTAGTATTAGTGGAGCAAGGAGGATTAGGACATTGTTGAAAATTAGCGATAATATTGAGTCACTTGCGGATTGTAGTTTTAATCTCTCAAAAGCAATTATTAGAAAAAATAAAAAGAAAATTTGGTTTACTCCTGAACAGAGAGAAGATGTTTTTAAAATGTTTGACTTGGTCGACACTAATTTTAAATTGACAATGGATTTTCTTAGTGATGATGGCAATGACTATATAGATATTGCCGAAATTATCGATGTCGAAAAACAAATAGATGACTTGAGGACAAAACTTAAAAAGCAAAATAATTCAAACCTCAAAGCTAAAAAGTATACACACAGTTCTAGTGTAATTTATATTGATATGATTACTGTTTGTGAAACTCTTGGTGATCACTTAATCAATATTGCAGAAGCCCTTAAATATCAAAAGGAAGAAATGATTAGTAGTCATGATGATTAGCATTTAATAAATGTTAGAAATCTGTTTGCTAATTTTATTTCACACTACAAAATTTACAATTACTTAACATGAAAAATTAATATAATTCCGCTAAAGCTTATAAACTTGCGGTAAAATATTAATTTTTATGGAATACGGTATATTAGATTTGTTGACCCTAATTGGGTCCCTTGTTTTGTTCCTTTTCGGAATGAAACTTATGAGCGAAGCTCTGCAAAAAGTTGCTGGAAACAGACTTAGGAAAATTCTTTCAGCAATGACATCCAATCGTGTTTTTGGTGTATTAACAGGAGTGCTAATTACTGCTGTTATTCAATCATCATCTGCCACAACTGTTATGGTTGTAAGTTTTGTAAATGCTGGACTTTTGTCTTTGGCAGAGTCAATAGGAGTCATAATGGGTGCAAATATTGGGACAACGGTAACGGCATGGATTATTTCTTTAATAGGATTTAAAGTTAAAATCTCAGCTCTTGCGTTGCCATTAATTGGTGTCGGATTTCCTTTGATTTTTTCGAAAAAGAATTCAAGAAAATCGTGGGGTGAAGTACTAATGGGATTTGCACTGCTTTTTATGGGTCTTGATTTACTTAAAGGAAGCGTCCCAGATTTGAAAAGCAATCCTGATATATTGATTTTTTTACAATCATACACAAATCTTGGCTTTTTAAGTGTTTTAATATTTTTAGGAATAGGGACACTTCTAACAGTTATTATTCAATCTTCCAGTGCAACAATGGCTCTCACTTTAGTCATGTGTTATAATGGATGGATTTCGTACGAAATGGCTGTTGCGATGATACTTGGTGAAAATATTGGTACAACTATAACTGCAAATTTAGCTGCAATTATTGCTAACACATCTGCGAAACGAGCAGCATTTGCCCATTTAGTGTTCAATGTATCTGGTGTGATATGGGTCTTGATCTTGTTTAAGCCAATAATTAAATTAGTTGCAGGAATTGCAGAAGGGATAGAAGGAACGTCGCCTTTCATGGATACTGCGTCAATTCCTGTTGCTCTTTCACTTTTTCACACCATGTTCAATATTACAAACGTGCTTATTCAAATTTGGTTTGTAAAGACGATCGAGAAGCTTGTAACCAAAATTATTCGAGGGAATAAAGAAGAAGAAGAAGAGTTCGGACTTAAGTTTATACAAACTGGGATGCTGTCAACATCCGAACTTTCAATATTGCAAGCAAGAAAGGAAATTGGTGAGTATGGCAAGAAGTCACAAAAAATGTTTAATCAGGTAAAAAAGTTGTTTGTTGAAACAGATGAGAAAAAATTCAAGAAAACAAGCGGGAAAATATCTAAAAATGAATTAATAATGGATGACCTTGAAGCTGAAATCGCTAACTATCTTACAAGTATTTCTGAAGGTGAACTAAGTATTTCAGGCGCTCGAAGAATTAGAACTCTTCTGAAGATAAGTGATAATATTGAATCTCTTGCTGATGGAAGCTTTAATCTCTCACGCACAATTATTCGTAAACATAAAAAGCAAATTCAATTTATATCAGAACAGGAACAGAATATTCTTGAAATGTTTAAACTTATAGATAAAAACTTTAATCTTACTTTTGACTTTCTTCTGGACATTAATTCTAACAATTTTGATATTTCAGAGATCATGGCAGTGGAAGATCAGATAGATGAACTAAGGACCAGTATAAAAAAACAAAACAGTAAAAATTTTGATAGAAATAAATACACTTATAATTCAAGTGTTATTTACATTGATATGATTACTATTTGTGAGACAATTGGAGATCATCTTCAAAATGTTGCAGAAGCTCTTAAATATCAAAAAGACGAGATGGTTAGTAGTCACGACGATTAGATAAAATATTTAAACTATTGCATATGCAAAGAATTTCATAAAAGAATTATCTTTGCATTTGTTTTATGCATAAAGGTAAAGTTATACAATCAACAGGTTCAGGATATCTGGTTCAAACAGGATCGGATGAAATTAACTGTAGCATTAGGGGTAAGCTAAGATTAAAAGGCTATCGAAGCACAAATCCTGTAGCGGTTGGAGATGATGTTGAGCTTGAAATTGCTGAAGACAATACTGGTGTAATTACAAAGATTCTTCCAAGGAGAAACTGTATAGTAAGACGATCAACAAATTTATCTAGGCTATCGCATGTAATAGCTGCAAATATAGATCAAGCAGTTTTTGTCTTTACCTTAAAAAGACCGGAAACAACTACAACTTTTTTAGACAGATTCCTTGCTTCGGCAGAGTCATATAGTATTCCAACAATAATCGTTTTTAACAAATCGGACATGTATGAAGAAAACGATTATTCCGAATTGGCTAAAATTATGGCCGTTTATGAAGATATTGGGTATAAAGTCATGGTAACCTCTGCAAAAACGGGATTTAATTTAGACCAACTTAAAGAGGTTCTTCAGAATAGAACTAGTTTGATTGCCGGACATAGTGGTGTTGGTAAAACATCGCTTATTAACTCCTTGGTTCCTGATTTAAATCTTAAGATTGCAAAAATTTCAGATTCTCATCATAGCGGGAAACATACAACCACATTTGCAAAGATGCATTTTTTGCCATTTGGAGCATATATTATTGATAGCCCAGGAATTAAAGCATATGGTCTGATTGATATGAAAAAAGAAGAAGTGTATCACTTTTTTCCGGAGATATTCAAAATAGCAAAAAAATGCAAATATTATAATTGCATTCATCTTAATGAACCAGACTGTGCTGTTAAAAATGCAGTTGAATCTGGAGAGATTGCTTGGTGGAGGTATAAGTCATATTTGAATATTGTTCTTGATGATAATGAGAAACATCGCATTAAAGATGTTTAATCAGAGATTTTGTTTCCTGTAATACTCTTGTAATCTTGAATCTGTTTTAACAACATGTTTCTTTGTATTGTTTACTCAAAGTAAATTTATATTTTTGCAAAAATCTATATTTAAACAAATTGGGAATAAAGCAAAAGATAATAAATGATCCGGTTTATGGTTTTATTAATATTCCTAAAGGTATTATTTATGATTTGATTGAGCATAGATATTTTCAGCGATTGAGAAGAATAAAACAGCTCGGGCTAACATATCTTGTCTATCCAGGAGCCAATCATACTCGATTTCAACATGCAATAGGTTCAATGCATTTGATTACAATTGCAATAGAAGTCATCCGTAGCAAAGGACATGTGATTACAGACGAAGAAGCAGAGGCTGCACAAATTGCTATTTTACTGCATGATATTGGACATGGGCCATTTTCCCACGCGCTCGAAAGTTGTATAATTCCTGATTTGCCGCACGAACAGGTTTCACTCATGTTTATGAAGGAACTGAATCTTGAATTTAGGGGCAAACTTGACATGGCTATTGAGATTTTTACAAATACATATCATAAGAAGTTCCTACATCAGTTGGTTTCTGGTCAGCTAGATATGGATAGATTAGATTATTTGCGACGTGATAGCTTTTTTACAGGAGTTGCTGAAGGAGTTGTTGCCTCCGAAAGAATAATTAAAATGCTTCAGGTTGTGGATGATAATCTTGTGGTTGAGGCTAAAGGAATATATAGTGTTGAGAAATTCCTAATCGCAAGACGACTAATGTACTGGCAGGTATATTTACATAAAACTGTTTTAGTTAGCGAAGTGCTATTAGTGAAACTTCTTGAGAGAGTCAAAGAAATGTATTCTTTAAGAATTCTAGATATTGATAATCCTAACCTTAAATATTTTCTAGATAGTGTTAAGAGTACTGATATAAAAGAAATTATTGAACATTTTAATAATCTTGATGATTTTGATATCA
>CAZUQY010000166.1:0-7135 GCA_964622935.1 uncultured Bacteroidales bacterium
AATAGGAGTGAAGTTACGCCTTTTGATCGTTTTGTTCCTTATGCAATGTTAAAACTATTGGGGAAGGATGATGTTTCAAAAATTGAACTTGGCGATCAGGTTGAAAAGGAACTAACAATATTATTTGCTGATATAAGAGATTTTACTTCACTTTCTGAGACGTTATCTCCAAAAGAAAATTTCGATTTTATTAATTCTTATCTTACCCAAATGGATCAAGTTATTAGCAGATATTCCGGGATAATAGATAAGTTTTTAGGAGATGGAATAATGGCAATTTTTCCGACAAACTCTGATACAGCATTGACTTGTTCGGTATTAATGTTAGAGCAGCTCGAAAAGTTTAATTTGGAACGAAAAGCTTTTAACGAACCTCCAATTCGTATTGGAATTGGCCTTAATACTGGATTATGTATGTTGGGTACTGTTGGAGGTCCAAGTAAAATGGAATGCACCGTAATTAGTGATGCTGTTAATTTGGCCTCACGTTTAGAGTCTCTAACAAAGAATTATGGTGTAGCCTTGTTAATAGGTGAAAATACTTTAAATAGTTTGAGCGATAGAAATAAGTTTTCCATTCGATTTATTGATAGGGTTATGGTTAAAGGAAAAACGCAGCCACAATCAATATTCGAAGTGTACGATTATGATAAAGACGAAATAAAAAGATTAAAGACGGAAACTAAACCAATCTTTGAAGAAGCATTAGCTCATTTCCATTATAAAGAAATTGATTTAGCAATACAATTATTAGAAAAATGCTTGGCGCTTAATCCGGAAGACAAACCAGCTCAAATGTATTTGAAAAGATGTGAGGATTTTATTAAAACCGGGATTCATGACGGAACACAAGAGTTGACCAGAAGCATTATTTGGGATGATAGTTATAAAATTGGACATGAAGAAATAGATAATCAGCACTATCAACTATTGGCAAATTCTTATAAGTTAATAAATTCAATAGAAAAAAATGTAGGAAAATCTGAAATTATCAGACTCGTTGCTTTTCTTGATAATTTTGCTGCCCATCATTTTACTACAGAAGAAAAATTAATGCAGGAGAGGAATTATCCATTTCTTGAAAGACAGAAAAAACAACATATTAGTTTTATAAGATCATTCGGATATCTAAAAAAGGAAATATTCACTCCAGGAATAAGTAAAACATACCTAATGTTCAGAGTGCAGATTTTCCTTGTAGATTGGATACTTAATCATACATTAAAAGAGGATCAACACTTTGTAAAATACATGTCGAATTCGGTTACGGCTAATTGACAACTGCGTAAAATTGGAGATGATAATTATAATGGCCGTGATTTTATTGCATAGCCAAAGCTTAACGTTAAAACCTTATAATGATATAACGTGTAACGAGTTACCAATGTAAAGTCTTTCCCTTCATTAAATTTGCAGTTAGGCATGAATGTACAGGAATAATTTCAACTAAATCTCCGACTGAGTAATCTTCAATATTGCCATTTTCTATTTTAATTATTCCATGTTCTTGAGAAAGGGAAACAAGATTTTCGCTTACATCAATAGTGGTTTTTCCTATGTGTTTTATTACCCTGCCAAAATATTGCGATACATCAGATTTTACGTATTCTTTGCTAAAATGTATAGCTCCGCCGTGAATGACTATTTCTTTCCTAATGGAGGAAATGTCAACAATAGGACATATTACCGTTGCTGCAATATCAGTTTTTTTACAGACTCCTTTTTCTAGCTGCATAAAATCATAATACACAAAATTTCCTGGGCGAACTTCATCAATTCCTTCAAAATCTTGCATTAAGCTGCATCCGGGAGTGTCTCCAATAGAAATATTTGGGTTAAATGATTTGTATTTTTCTTTCAGACTTTTCATTTTGACGATAGATTCTTCAGATGATTTTAGAATGTCTGCTTCTGTTTGTAAAGCATATGTAGAACCATTATGTGTGAGAAATCCTTTAAAATTTAATTGAAGTGCTGAATTAATTGAATGAACACAATCTTCAATTTGTTTAAAATCATTCCATGCTATGCCCGAACGATTATAACCTGTGTCAATTTCAATCCATGCATCTGCCTTAATTAGTGGGTTTACTGAAATTATATCTATTGCTTGTGGATTTGAAAAAACTAATCCAAGTTTTGTGTTTTTCGAAAGTTTATTAAGATTTTTATTTTCGCGTATATTTACCGGAAATGCAATTGTAATATCTTTAAAACCTAGGATCTTGAAGTACTTAGCCATTTCTACTGAAGAAACTGTAATTTTTCGAACTCTGAGTTCTTTAAAAATTGCTGCAGTTTCTTTATTGTTATGAGTTTTAAAATGTGGACGGAACGTGCAAGTCTCCGGTAGTTTATCCATCATAGTTTTAATGTTATTTCTAACAATTTCACTGTCTATAACTAGCGTGGGTGATTTTATTTTTGAGTATTTTAGCATATGTAAGTTTTTTCAAAAATGTAAAATTATAAAAAACAAATGAACAATTCCGAATTCCTAACTTCGAATTGTTTTTTCTAAATCCTCGCAACATTTAGAAAAACAATATAAACTGAAATTGTAATAATTAGATAAAGATTACGAGCTCTTTCAGGAGACATCTTGAAGAACTTATACTTTATTGAATTTGTTTGACAGGAGGTGATACAATCACCACACATTGTACATGTTAAGCCTGGTTTGCGATTTAATATATTTTCTTCTTCCAGAGCTTGATATTTACATGAACTTGTGCATGTCATGCAATCGGTACAATTATCATCAATATACATCCTAAATGGATTGATAAATCTTGAATAATTCAAAATTGTACCTAGGGGACAATAATAAATACAGTGAGTCATTTTGCCTTTTTTAGGAGAGAAAATAAAAGTTACCAAAACTCCAACAATTCCAAATGTACTTGCAACAATTACTATAGTTTTTAATGGTAAATCAAATATTCTTAATGCTATAACAGAAAGTATAAACATTGATAGGGAAATATTTTTTATTAGTATTAGTCTTTGTTTATTTGATTTCTGTTTTTTTTCTTTAATAGATGCATTTAAATTGTCGATAGCTCCAAAATAACATAACTGGCTGCACCATGCAGGACCAGTTAGGAGCACCGTAATTGTAAACAATATTGGCATAAAACCAAACTCCATTCTGTATATTGCACCTCCAGGAATTACAGCTGGAATTGGAAAATGAAGCTTCCCAGTCATTAGGAAGTCTTCAAAACCTGCGAGCCCTAATCCAAGTTGCAGAAAGAATACTATTGAAAAGATTGTCCAACTAATTGTTCTCCATTTTTTTGTTTTTATCGGGTCAGACATTTTTAAAACCAAAATTCCACCAAGAATGGACATAATAATGATTTGAAGCCATCCAAAACCTATAAAGAATCTCTCAGTCAAAAGCATTGGAGGGTCTACTTTTAATTGCACAATACTTAGTAATGAAAAACAAACTATACTCGTAATTGCTGGGACATATAGCTTCTTTAATTGATGCATTTGTTAAATGTTTTGTGCAAATATAGAAAAAAGTAAATAAGTATGATTGAGTTATTAAATTGTCTAAAGCTAATTCCCAAACCTCGGATTAACAACATTATTATAAAGATTGCCAAAAGTATATGTTAAGCCAATGTTTCCGTAATATGAATAATCAGTTTTTAGTTCTCGTTGCTGAAGTAAAAGCTCTTCTGGAGTAGCATTGCCTTTGGTTAAAGCAATTTGATTGTGTAAAATTGTGTACCCAAAATACAAGCTAAGTTCTAGACCTTTGCAAATTCTAATGTTTGCCATTGAGTTAATATTTATCCTGTTGAGTGAAAAGTCATGTAGGTAATTGCTGTATGTGCCATATAGAGATATACTTCCCCATTTCTGAACAAATTCAGACGAAATGCCTAAACTATGAGCGAATAAAAATTCATCCATTTTGTTGTAGATAGTTGTGTCCACATAATAATTCTGTTCCGGACCAATAAAATATCCTATTCGCACTTGTTTTCTAGTTGACTCATCATAAGTAAATAAATTATACTCAATTGCAGGTAGTACACTTGCTCTGAAATTTAAGTTACTATATGAAGAACTGCGTAGTTCGGTCGAAATTCCTGCTGACCAGTGATCATTAAGACTAAAAACAGTCATATTGCCCGCATATTTCGAAGTATTAACAGAATTAAATGAATAGTCAATATAGTCGTAATTCGATTCAGAATAATAGTAACTCAAATAGGTTTCTGTTTTAAATTTTTCTGTTATTTTATCTGCTGTAGCAACAGTGTTTAACTGGAAATTACTATAATTATTATCAGCATTAATATAACCAGCGAGTTCAACACTGAAAACCCATCCATTCCATTTGTCAATAACCTCTTCTTCCTGTTCTGTTTTACTGTAGTTAATTTCAATTTTCTGAGCAATCGGGGTGTTTTGTACGAATTGTATCAGTCCGACTTTTAGTGTTTTTACAAATTCCTCTCGTTGAATATCATCTGTGTCATCAGGTGAACAATTAAATATTAAAGTGTCGTTTTTGTCTTTATATTCTTTTTGTCCGATAAAATAAAGGCTTGTTTTTTTACCACCGGCTCCAGTGGTTTGCGAAGTTACAAGTATATGCAAATCAGCTTCTTTCGGCTCTCTCACATAATTTACAAATGAGACTTCCTGGCGGATGTAATCCATGTCACAATCTTCGCAATCGATGTATATATTGATTGATTGTGAACGAAGATTGTCATCTTGTGCAAAGAGATTTATACTTAATCCTAAAAACAAAAAGAACACTGTAAGTTTGGAAAGTGGCGGCATATTTTGGTTTTTGTGATTCGCAAATAGAACGCTATTATTTTAGTTTTTGTTGTGGAGTATAAATATTTCAATATAGAATTGCTATAGATAAAGTTCTTTATGTGATTGTAAAATAATACATATAAAACAGATTCACTTATTTTTTTATTAGCTTTTATTTTTAATATTTTTTTTAAACAATTTCCTTCTAAAGATTAACTTTGCAAAATAATCTATTAATTATGCAAGCATCAATAATAACAATCGGCGACGAAATTTTAATCGGTCAAATAATTGATACAAATTCTGCTTGGTTATCAAAGAAATTAAATCAAGCAGGAATATCAGTACATGAAATTCGATCGGTAGGAGATGAAAAGGAACAAATAATAACAGCGGTTAATGATTTAATGAATTGTTCTGATTTTGTTTTTATTACAGGTGGATTGGGACCAACAAACGATGACATTACAAAGAATGTGCTTTGTGAGATGTTTGATTGTGAATTTGTATTGAATGATGATGCATTGCAAAACGTAAAAGATCTTTTACGTAGGAGAGGTATTCAGATTAATGAACATAATCATGATCAGGCGATGGTTCCTGAGAAAGCCGAAGTCTTTGTAAATAAATTAGGAACAGCTCCGGGAATGATGTTTAGAGAAGGTAAAAAGTTACTGTTTTCAATGCCGGGTGTGCCGTTTGAAATGAAATATCTCACAGAGTTCAAGTTTATTCCATTTATTAAACAAAACTATAGTCTAGGAAGTATATATCACAAAACTATTCTTATTACGGGTTTACCAGAGGCGATTTTAGCTGATAAATTAACTGAATGGGAGAACTCTTTGCTTAAGGAAATTAAATTAGCATATTTGCCAACACCTGGCTTTGTTAGACTTCGTTTAAGTATTTATGATTCAAATGACCAATTAATTTCTATTGCAGAGCAAAAAGTAATAGAATTACAAAAGTTAATTCCAGATAATTTTAAAACTGCAGATGACAAAAGACCAGAAGAACTAGTAGGAGTTTTATTAAAGAAATTAGGTAAAACTGTTTCTACTGCTGAAAGTTGCACAGGGGGTAAAATAGCATCTATGATTACATCAAAAGCAGGCAGTTCAGCATATTTTAAGGGCAGTGTTATTGCGTATGATAATGATGTGAAAATGAATTTGCTTGGAGTAAATAAGGATGTTCTAGAAAAGTATGGTGCGGTTAGTGCTCTTGTTGTTGAACAAATGGCTCAAGGTGTAAAGAAATTACTTAAAACCGATTATGCAATTTCTGTAAGTGGAATTGCTGGACCAGATGGAGGAACTCCAGAAAAGCCAGTTGGAACAGTTTGGATTGGCTTAGCTACTCCAGAGAAAACTATTAGTAAACATTTTCTTTTTTATAACGATAGAGAAATAAATATTAACCGCTCAGCAAATGCTGTACTTATGATGTTGATTGATGAAATTTTGGATTAAATATTACTGAACTATGCTAATTCTAATATCCCCAGCCAAATCACTTAGTTTTGAAAAGCAAGATATAACTGATGTTAAAACAAAACCAGTTTTCCAATCTGATGCTGCAAGATTAATTAAAACATTAAAGGGTTTTTCTGTTAAAGAAATTCAAGATTTGATGGGTATAAGCTATGATTTGGCAAGATTAAATTTTGACAGATTCAAAAACTGGAAATTACGAGCTAATGATGACCAGATTAAGCAGGCATTACTAGCTTTTACTGGTGAGGTTTTTCGTGGCTTGCAAGCAGATAAAATGAAAGAAGAAGATTTGCATTATGCTCAGGACCATTTAAGGATTTTGTCTGGCTTGTATGGGGTTTTACGTCCTCTTGACGCAATCCAAGCTTACCGACTTGAAATGGGCATTAAATTACATCATGAATACTTTAATAATCTTTATCAGTTTTGGGAGGATAGAATTACGAGTAAAGTAAACTCTGCTCTAGATGGTTCAAAAATAATTGTAAATCTCGCTTCAAATGAATATTTCAAATCCATAAAACCAAATAAACTGAAGGCAAATGTAATTACTCCTATTTTTAAAGATTATAAAAATGGAGTTCTAAAAGTAATTACGGTTTATGCTAAGAATTCACGTGGACAAATGGCTAGATTTATCATAAAAAATCGAATAGAAGATGCTGAAGAAATTAAAGCATTTGATGTAAACAGTTATCAATACGATGAAAATTCATCAGATGAAAATACCTGGGTTTTTGTAAGATAATACATTGGTGATTTCGGATACGCTTAGTCACAGCAATCATTTACTGAATATTCATTAAGGTTTTAATCTTCTTTTTCCATTTTTAGGACAAGAA
>CAZUQY010000167.1:0-7091 GCA_964622935.1 uncultured Bacteroidales bacterium
AAAGATAAAAGCTAGAAACACACCCATAATAATCAAAGGCAAGAAAGCAATAAGTGCAGATTTACCTATTACAGGAAGTTTTGTTCGATTTAACTCTAAGTCAATAGCACCTTCCAGAACAATGAGGATTAAGCCTATTGTACCAAAAATTGTTAAAAAAGCTGACAAATCAGGAACGTCAACACCAAGTCCGTTTGCTATTTGTCTTGACAAGTAGCCTAGAATTAAAAGCAAAATAACAGAAGGAATTTTAGTCTTATGTGCTGTTAAATCGAATACATAAGATATTAGCAATAAAATACAAACTATTATTATTATTGTTATTGACATTTTTTCAATTTTATCAAATGAGTATTATATTTTGTAGCAAAGATAAAACAATTAGATTTTTTATAATCTGTATCGTGTATTTTTTATTAACGATTTTTTTTATTTGCCTTCTTACAAATACTTGCTAATTTTATAGACTCAATTATATTAATTTTTTAATAACTCATATTAAAGATTTAAAATGAAAACACTCGTCTTAACTATATCTATTATTTTGTCAATTCCATTTTCTTCATTCTCCCAACCTCTCAAACCCGGATTCGATTATGAAGAATACATTACTATGCTTCAAATCCTTGCATACCAGGTTGATACTCCATGGACAGATATGAATATTGAATATCCGGAAGGATACATGTTTGACTACAGATCGCATGAAGTTGGATTGATGAACAAATGGGATTTATGGATTTCTGACGATTCAATTGTAATCGTTAGCATTCGTGGAACAGTAGGAGATTTTACTTCGTGGCTGGAGAATTTTTATGCTGCAATGATACCTGCAAGTGGAAAATTACAATTAGGAGAAACCGAATTCTTTGAATATAAATTCTCAACTGATCCAAAATCCGCTGTGCATGTTGGATGGACAATCGCGCTTGCTTACATGCAAACTGACATTGAACACAAAATCGATTCATGTTTAAACCTCGGGTACTCAAATTTTATCGTAACCGGTCATTCCCAAGGAGGCGCTATTGCATATTTACTTACTGCAAACTTATGGATTAAAAAGAACATGGGTAGGTTTGGAAATAATTTTACGCTTAAAACATATTGCTCTGCGGCACCTAAACCTGGGAATATTAACTTTGCCCGAGAGTACGAATATCTTACTCAGGATGGTTGGGCGTATAATGTTGTAAACGCTGCCGATTGGGTTCCAGAGCTTCCATTTTCAGTTCAAACATTAAATGATATAAACGAAACAAATCCGATTTCGGATAAAAAACAAGCACTTAAAAATCAAGGCTTATTTGCACGTATGTTTATGGGATCTGCATATAATAAAGTTACACGCCCCTTAAATAAATCTGTAAAGCGTCTGCAAAAATACCTTGGTAAGAAAGCTTATAAATTTGTGATAAAGTCTCTGCCTGATTTCGAAAATCCGAAATATGCAAAAACAAATTATTATGTAAGAACCGGCAATACTATTACTTTATATCCTGACTCAGCTTACAATGAAATTTTTGCTAAAAATCCAAAACACAAATTCGTGCATCATATGTTAAAGCCATATCTTTATCTAGCTAAAAAACAGAAAAAAGAATTATTAGAAAATATGGAATCTAATTAATATTAACATCTATTACCCAAACAATAAACTATGAAAAAGATTCTACTTACAATTTCAATTAGCATTTTTACTATTTCAATAATATTTGCTCAAAACACAAATTCAGACGCAGATTTTACCATTAAAAGTGAAGTAATATTTGACATAAAAGGTGATTACAGAAAGTCTAATACTACAGAAAATGCTAACGTAATCATTTTCAAAATTAGTGTTACAAACAATGGCGACACTCCTATTCCAGACCTTGGAGCAACACAAAGAAGTGAGCATTTGAATTTCATTCTTAATGACAGTGTCCAGAATCCATTAAGCTTATATAATGGAGTCGAAATAATTGGAGACCACCTTATACTCAAAGGAAAAACAGCTAATTATGAATGGTGGGTTTATACAGATGATGGATACGGAGATGTTTTTACTGTTCAATGGGAATATATGAAGGTATTATCTTCAAAACATAAGGTTAATTGCAAAACGCAAGAAATCAAACTGATAAACAAGTAATTCAAACCCTTCTAAAATATATATTTTGTTTTTCATGGAATCTTAGCGAATTTATCATCTATGATTAAAATTCACTTACAAACTAAAATTCAAAAACATGAAAAACTTACTTCTTTCTCTCTCAATTCTAATTGCAGGGAGTACTTTAGCACAGGTACCAGACACCATCACAAAAGAATCAGAGATTAAAAACGTAACGCTCTTTTTTACTGGAGCACAAATTACCCGAACCACCGAAATTGATTTAAAAACAGGCAAACACATGGTTTTATTAACTGATTTGCCAATTGAGATTAATCCAAACAGCGTACAAGTGGCAGGAATTGATGATTGCAAAATCCTATCAGTAAAACACGACATCAAGCATAAACAAAAAGATAAAAATGACCCTCGAATTAAAAAATTCGAAGATGATATCGAAATTAAAAACAAGAGAATTGATGAGATTTCAGATGAGCTATCTGTATACAGACTTGAGGAACAACTTCTTATGGACAATAGAAAGCTGGGCAAAAATAATGAAGGATCATCAATCGCTGAGATTAAAGAAGCTGCAGATTATTATCGTGAAAGGCTTCTTGAACTTCGCAAACTAAAGCAAGGCTTAATGACAGAATATAAGGAAATTCGAGAAAATATCTTAGACTCTTACACTGAGATTAACAAGATATTCGCCGAATCAAGTAAATCATACTCACAAATTTCTATTGCAATAGATTGCGAAACAACAATAGACACAGAATTAACAGTTTCTTATTACATAACTAGTGCAGGCTGGGAGCCAACTTACGATTTCAGAGTAGATGATATTACAAAACCATTAAACATTACCTATAAAGCAAATGTCTATCAATCTTCTGGTGAAGATTGGGACAATGTAAATATCACACTTTCCACAACAAATCCAGTTTTGACTGGCACTGCTCCTGAACTAAAATCCTGGTACTTAAGCTACTACACAAACACTTATGATAGAGAGCCTATCTCGAGCAGTAAAAACGGCTCAATATACGGTACAGTTTACGATAGTGATATGAATGAACCAATACCTTATGCTAATATTGCCCTTTACAAAGATGGTGCAGTTTACAATGGAACAATTACAGATTTAGATGGTCAATATGTTATAAAACCTGTACAAGAAGGATACTATAATCTTGAGTGTAGCTATATTGGATATAGTCCAGCAAATATTTCTAGTTTATATGTGAGTGCAGACCAAAGATACAATCAAAACCTCTACCTCTCACCTTCTGCAATAGATTTAGCAGCTATTGAGGTAGTAAGTTACGAAAGTGAAATTACAGAAGTGAACCTGGCTTGTGCTAGAACTATCTCATCACAAGACATTCAATATGTGTCAGAAAGATCATCATATGGAGATGTTGATGGCGCCTATACAATTACAGGAGAACTTTCAGATGAATCGTATTACTATCAAAATGATAAAAAGAGTTTAAATTACAAATCGACAAACTATATCGCAAATACAGTAAAAAAGTCTGTAGCTAACCTAGAATACAAAATTGATATCCCATACAGTATTCCTTCAGATGGCGAAAACTATGACTTAAAAATAAAAGATGTTGAACTTGATGTTGACTATGTTTACCATGCTGTACCAAAAATTGAAGAAGACGCTTTCCTTTCAGCACAAATAATTGATTGGACAGAACTTGATTTATTATCAGGAGAAACAAGCATTTATTACAATGGTACTTTTACAGGTGAATCATACATTGATGTAAATACAGCTAGCGATACTCTTGATATTTCTCTTGGAAGAGACAAGAGCATAATCATCGAAAGAGAAGGAAACAAGGAAATAAATGACGCTAAGATAATTGGCAATAACGTAAAGGAAACTATTGGTTGGAATATTACTGTGAAAAACAATAAAGATGTTAAAATCAAAATTATTCTAGAAGATCAGTTCCCAATGTCGACAAGAAAATCTGTTGAAGTAGAACAGCTAGAATGGACTAATGGATTAGTAGATTCTAAAGATGGAACTATAAAATGGGAACTTGAGATTGAACCAAAGAAAACTTCAGTTGTAAAAACTAGTTACTCCGTCAAATACTCGAAATACGATGATATTAAAGTAGAATAAAAAACTCATCGGCTTGCTTCAGAGAATGTTCAAATAGTTTAACTAAATAAAAGAATAGAAAAAATAGAAAAGTGAAATTTCTGTTCATAATATTTTTTATGTATATTTGTATGAAAATTCTAATTAAAGAGAATTTTTAGTCATTAAAAATCATGTCAATTAATACTAAATATATTAATACAAAAAATATTACTAACTCAGTAATCCCACACAGACATGGAGAGAAAGAAAAAAAAGTTTTAAAAAATGATAGTCCGCGCAATTTCACATTTTTTTTTCATTTTTTAATTAGACCAAAATATTTATTACTATCCTTTATTTTAGTTTTATCAGTTTCCTGTTATTCACAAGACCTGTTAAATGTTGCAGGCCAAATTAAAGTTAATTCATCCTGTGAGCTTTATGTCAAAGGCGGCATAAAAGGCACAGGTGCAGCACAAATTACTTGCAATGGCGATATTTATATAAAACAACATTTAACAGCTGGTTTAGAAAACTGGACAAACAATGCTTCTGATATTTTTTTACTGGGCACAGGCACAGTCATATTTAATTCCTCTGAATATCAATACATAACAGGCACAAGTAAAACCGTCTTTTATAATCTTACAATAAACAATACAGGATTGGGAATAATCATCGGACATAATATTGATGTTACAAATACTCTCTTAATGACAGATGGTGATATTAATTTACAAGATTACATCATTGATTTAGGCACAACAGGTTTGTTAACAGGCGAATCAGAAGCACATAGGATAAAAGTAGGCGACCCAATGAATAATACAGGAATAATTAAAACAACAAAAACTGTTGACAATGTAATAGATTTTAACCCTGCAAATCTTGGTTTAGAAATAACCACAGATGAAGATCTTGGCTCAATAACAATAGTTCGTGGTCATCAGAGGCAACAAGGTTCCGGCTCATTTTCATCAAATTATAGTATCGACAGATATGTTGATATTCCCGGAATAGACGAAATTGACGGTGCAGATGTTAATGTAAAACTTAACTATTGGGATGCAGAATTAGAAGGATATACCGAAGCTAATCTTGTGCAGTATCAGTCAGTAACAGAATCATCAATTACATGGTGGTCACCATTAACAGGAACAGTAAATGCCAGTGATAATTTATACACACCTGCAAATAATCCCTATGCTCCTTATATATACGGCTCAGCATATTCATCGATAGCTTTTAATGATAGATTTACACTTAGCTCAACAGATGTTCCTTTGCCAATAGAACTAGTTAGTTGGACTGTTAAATGGCTTAATAATAATAAGACTCAGGCCATTCTTAACTGGACAACCGCTTCTGAAATAAACAGTGATTATTTTGAAATTCAGCATACAAATGATTTATCATCATGGATAGTAACAGGCAGCATTCAGGCAAGCGGTAATTCTTCTTCAACTGTTAATTATGAAGATATTGACAATAATCCATATAGTAAAATTACCTATTACCGGCTAAAACATGTTGATTATGACGGAAGTTTTACATTTAGCAATATTCTGGCATTAACCAAGGATAATACTGTTATTGAGATTATAAATATTTATCCAAATCCTGCTGAAAATATTATTTGGTTCGAAGTGTTTTGAACACAAAATACAAATGTTATTGTATATATAATAGATCCATCTGGTAAAGCTGTTTTTACAAGAAAAGATTATGTTGTTGTTGGCAAAAAATTATTTAATATTGATATCAAACATCTTGCTTCCTGTACATACATTTTAAAAGTTGTTACTGACACAGGCAATCATAAAACATCAAAAATAGTTGTAAAAAAATAATCCTTATCTACTGCTAGTATAAATAAAATAATTAATTCAAAAAATAAAACAAAAAGATCATGAAAGGTTTTAAAAAAATTCTAGTAATCGCTTTTTTAATTGCCTATTGGCAATTATCAATTGTCAATTGTTTTGCCCAAAACATAGGCATTAACCAGGCCAATCCAGATGCTTCTGCTTTGTTGGATATGACTTCAACAGAACGGGGTTTATTAATTCCGAGAGTTGATTTAGATGATGCAACTACCGCCGCACCTGTTACATCACCGGCAGAAGGTTTATTAATTTACAATGAAACAGGAACAGAACCTCATGGATTTTATTACTGGGACGGAACATTGTGGGTAATGTTTAGTTCTGGTAGTAGTAGTAGTAGTAGTGCAACTTGTGATCACACTATTGGCGAAAGTTATGGTGGAGGAATAGTGTTTTATGTAAGTTCAGATGGATGCCATGGCTTAATATCTGACACACAAGACCAATATGCTGCTGAATACTGGGATCATGCATTTGACGGATTAAATGATCCTTCGCTTCATTCTACTGAAGGTGGAAAATATTTTGATTGGCGTATGCCTTCAAAATGGGAACTTAACCAAATGTATATTCAGAGAGCTACAATTGGCGGTTTTGCTAGTGCCAGATATTGGTGTTCTATCCATAACTCCAGCAACGAGAACATTTGGTACCATGACTTCAGCACTGGCACCCAGAGCGTCAACACTCGCACCAACTCATACCATGTGCGTGCGGTTCGGGCTTTTTAACAATTTAACCACGAAGCTGTCGATAGTTTTAGATGTTGTGATTTATTTTCTAATAAATCGATTGCCAAAGTTTTATACAAAACATTTTTGCGTTATTTATTAATCGCACATTGTTATAAACACCTGACGTATAATCAATTATGAGTTCTTGTCATGCTCTAAGCCATTTCCTATAAATTCTAGCTTTGTGAACCTTTGTGTCACAACTTTCTAATTAGTGTCAGAAAGAAAACTACCCATTTTTGCATTGCACGTTCAGAATCTTC
>CAZUQY010000168.1:0-6968 GCA_964622935.1 uncultured Bacteroidales bacterium
ATGCTCCTGCAGATTTTACTGAAGAACTAATTCCATTAACAGAAGTTTCTTCTACTACAATGACTGAAGTTACTCCTATTGACTTGTCTGCATATTCAGGACAAGTTTATATCGCAATGCATATTCCTAATGGTGGCTTAGACGGTTGGTATATCTATTTTGATGACTTTACAGTAGAAGAAATTCCAACTTGTCCAATTCCAACAGATTTATTTGTTGATGGTATAACATCAACTTCTGCATTCCTTAACTGGACTGAAAATGGAACAGCTGTAGCATGGAACATTAAAGGTTCTGATACTCCAATTGATCCTGAGGTTGACCCTGGTGACTATATTGCCCCTATGGGAACAAATCCTTTTGAAGTTACAATGTTAACACCTAACACTACATATTACTGGTATATTCAAGCTGATTGTGGTGGAACTACATCTAATTGGTCTGTTGAAGGTGAATTTACAACGGAATGTGCAACATTCTCATCTCCTTTCCTTGAAACATTTGATACATATGAAATCGAGTGTTGGAGTGAAGGTCAAGGTATTATTGCTGACCCTACAATATTCACAGATGGAACAAGTGCATGGTCTTCTAGTGTTTTTGCTAATGCTGGAACTGATGATTGCGTAAAAATCAACAATTATGGCACAACAAGAGATGAGTGGATGTTTACACCAACAATTAATCTTGGTGATGGATCTGTAAATTACTATTTAACATTTGACCTTGCATTAACAGATTATTATAGTACTGATCCTCCTACAGCTGCACCCGATGATGTATTTGCGGTTGTTATCTCATTAGATAATGGTGCGACATGGTCTTCTGCAAACAATCTAATGCTTTGGGATAACATCGGCTCTCCAAATGTTTATGACAATATTAATACTACTGGAGAATTAGTAAGCATAGATTTAGGTGCATATACAGATGAGGTTATATTTGGATTCTATGCAGAGTCTACGATCTCAAATGGTGACAATGATTTATTCATTGACAACTTACAAGTACGCGAATTATCTGATGAAAATGACATCTTAACATTCTCATTTGCACAACAAACTGGACCAGCTACTATTGGAGCAGGTACAATAAATATCGAAGTGTCAATGGGCACTAATCCTAATGGTTTAGTTCCTACATTTACAATTTCAGATTTTGCAAGTGTTGATTTTGCATCAGGTGATTCTCAAAATTTCTCAACTGATTTCGATTACACTGTTACTTCTGAATCATTAATTCCTCAGACATGGACAGTAAGCGTTACTGTTGCGGCTATTGCAAGTGATCAGAAAGATATCTTAACTTTCTCATTACCTGAAGAAACAGGCCCTGCTGCAATTGGCGCAAACACTGTTGATATTGAAGTAGCATGGAATGCAGATTTAGCTGCGTTAACACCTACTATCACAATTTCTGATTTAGCAACTATCGACCCTGCATCTGGTGTGGAGGGTGATTTCTCGACATTTCCTGTTGTATATACAGTTACTGCTGAAGATATTAGTGAAAAACTATATGATGTAACAGTAACTCAGGAAGCTATTCCAGCAGGTGCAACTTGCGGAACAGCTATTGACTATGGAACTGTTAACGATCCTGAAATGACTGGAACTATGGCTAGTTACGAGACAGTATGGTATACATTTACCACAACTCAGCCTTATGCAAATGTTATCCTTCATACTTGTGGAACTGATTTTGACACTAAATTAGCAGTATTTGATGATTGTGCTGCTTACTCAACTATTGAAGAATATGGTGCTCCAGCAGGGAACATGGGTTATAATGACGATGATGCAACAAGTTATTGTTCAGTCGATAATAACCAATCTCTAATTAGCTATGATGTATTACCTGCAGGAACATATTATGTTGTTCTTTATCCATTCGATACTAGCGAACCAGTAGGTGATTATGCTTTAGAAATTCTTGGTGATGCTGATGCTTGTTTAGTTCCTACTAACTTAGCATACTCTGACTTATTACAGGAAGAGGTTACTTTGACATGGGATGCTGGATTTATCGAAACTGATTGGAATATAATTTATGGCCAAACAGGCTTTAATGTTCTAACAGAAGGTACAACCATAAATAGTGTTTCTTCACCATACTACCTAACAATGCTAACTGCTGATACTGAATATGATGTTTACGTACAAGCAATTTGTTCTGGTCCTTCAACAAGTGATTGGAGCGATGTAGTTACTTTTACTACTCCTTCTGTATGTCCGGTACCAACTGGATTAGATGCTTTAGTTTTAGGAACTTCTGATGCAACTCTCACATGGGACGAATTAGGAACAGTTGATTGGGTTATTGAAGTTTCAACTACTCCATTAACAGATCCTAGTACTGAAACAGGTGATGTTGAAGATAACACTGATGTATTTGGTACTGTTGGAACATTTGACTTAACTTTATTAGATGCAAATACTACTTATTATTGGTATGTAATGTCTACTTGTGGATCAGATTGGTCTGCAGAAGGTATGTTTACTACTGATTGTGATGTCGTTTCTACATTCCCATTTATTGAGGAATTTGAAAGTGGAGTACCTCCAACATGCTGGTATGAACTTAGAACACCAACTTCTTCTTATGGATGGGAAACTAATGCAGATGGTGTTTCTGGATCATGTGCAAGATTTAATTCTTGGCTTAATAGTAACGGAAACATATCTACACTTTCAAGTATAACATTTGATTTAACAAGTTTATCTACACCAATACTGAAAATTGATTATAAAAATCCTACAGGTGGTGATTTTACTGTACGTCTTTCTACAGATGGTGGTATCACATATCCAAATGTTTTACAAACAGGATTAACAGGTCAATCAAGCTGGACTACTATTACATCTGATTTAACATCATATATTGGTTCAAATGTAAAAATTGCATTAGTTGGTACTAGTAATTATGGTAGTGGTGATGCATATATCTATTTAGACAACTTTACAGTTCTTGAAATGCCAGAAATTGATCAAATCGATATTAACTCTGATGCTACTGATGTATATGTTTGCACAGGAACTCTTGAAGCTGATGCTATTGCTCAACTTGCTAGTCAAATTACAATTACCGATACTGATGCTAATGAATATTTAGTTGATGTAACTTGGACAATTGACACTTATGACGGAGCAACTGATGGCGATTACAACGCAACAGGGACATTCGTACTTCCTGATGGTGTATTACAGACAGATCCTGCTACTACTTTAGAAGTTACTGCTGTAGTAACTATTGGCGCTGCTGCTGAAGCAATGTTTAGTTTCGGAACTGTATACTGTGTTGGCTCTGCTCCAGATGAATTACCAACGACTTCTGATGATGGTTTCACTGGGACTTGGTCTCCTGCAACAATTGTTACAGAAGATGCTGGTGATATAGATTATACATTTACACCAGATGCTAGTCAATGTGCACTTGAAACTACAATTTCAGTTACAATGAACGCACGACCAATTGTTATTTGTCCTGAGACTATGAACATTGCAGTTGATGAGCCTGTTGCATTTACAGGTCATGATCCAATTGGTGGAGTATTTACAGGTATTGGTGTTGTTGGTGATACTTTTGATCCTAACACATTAGTTAACGATACTTACGTTATTACTTACACTTATGTTGACCCAATTACAACTTGTGAAGACTCTTGTCAATTCAATGTAATTGTTGACATTCCTAGTAATCTCAATAATGTATCTACCGAAGGAATTGGAATTTATCCAAATCCTAACAATGGTGACTTTACTATTAACTTCAAAGGTATTGAAGGTGATGTAACTTATCAGGTATATGATACTAAAGGAAGCATAATTATCCTTGAAGAAATTTCTACTGATGGTAATACTGTTAAAGAAGTTGCTATGGATCTTGCTCCTGGTGTTTACTACGTAAAAATTGTTACTACTAATCAAACATATGTTGAAAAACTAGTTGTTGAATAGTAAAACAGAATCCTTATAAATTTAAGTCCGCCCTAGTGGCGGACTTTTTTTTTACTCCAATATTAAGTAATTGTTAATTTAAATTTATCTCTATTTTATTTTAATCATAAATTATATTTTTGAAGCAAAATTTATAGAGATGAAAAAACTAGTACTGATTTTTCTAATTTCAATAACAGGTATCAATACTTTATTTTCTATCGAAAACGATACCACTAAAATTACCTCCAAACCACTTTTTCTTATTTACTCCAACTTCCATCAGGGGTTAACAGAAAACTCTCATGAATCAAACTTTAATGTAAAAAGAGCATACCTTGGGTACGATTTTAATCTCAACAATGGATTTTATGGATTTATTAAAATAGACATCGGTACTCCTGACGACGATTCACAATATTCATTAATACGGAGAGATGCCTACCTAAGAAACGTTGGAATTACTTATAAAAAGAATCATTTCAAAATAAATTTTGGTATTATTGATAACCAGCAACATAAGACACAAGAAAGATTTTGGGGTAAAAGATATATTTACAAATCTTTTCTCGATGAATATGATTTATTGCCAAGTACTGACCTAGGCTTTAATTTTCAATACAGTTTTAATAAAAAACTGAGATTTGAGGCTGGTATGATGAATGGCGAATACTTATGCAATGATGCTGGTTTTCTTAAATATGTTTATAACATAGGACTTGATTATTCTCCAATTGATATTATTAAACTTAAAATTCATTCCACTTACACAAGTAAAGAAAATGATCTTATTACAGCAGGAATATTCTTAGGCCTATCTCCTATTAAGAATTTTAAGATTGGTGGGGAGTATAATTTACAAGCAGAATTAAAAAACAATGATGAATATATTTCTTTTGGATATAATGCATTTGCAGTTTATGATATTACAAAGAAAATTAATCTGTTTGCTCGATATGATGTCTTAAGTTCAAACATTCCTTCTGGTTTCACAACACCATTCAACCAAGCCTTAGATGGTTCTGCAATCATTGGTGGAGTAGAATACATTTTCAATAATAATTTCAGAATGTCATTAAATTATCAAGATTGGACCCCAGATGATACAAGCCTTGACAAATCATCTTACATTTTTTTAAATCTCGAATTTTGCATAAACGAGTCCTATAAAAGAATTTAAACACAAAGCAAAACACATAATTTAATCTCGTCATTTACTTGTTATACCAATTAACCAACAATATGTCGCATATTTACATTGCACTCAATTTGCTCCTTTGTTAGGGTCTATCGAAATTTTGAGTTTATGAAATTCCGTTTTCGGGAAACCGATGTAATATTCAAAATTTGCATACGGCTTTTTGAAGAACAATTAGTATTGAATATTATTTTGTAATTTCGGACCAAATTTCATTGGTGAATTATATTATGTCAGAAACACAGAACAAATCAGAACTACGAAAGACTAAATTCTTTTACTCCAAGCTGGCTCAAGGCATTAATAACTACAAATTAATTGAAGATGGGGACCGAATTCTCGTTGGAGTTTCAGGCGGAAAGGATTCCATGAGTTTATTGTCCGGATTAGCAACTCGCCTTAAATACAAAAAAGAAGGATATGAAATAGTAGCGGTTCATATAGATGTGGAGAATGTAGCTTATTCGATTGACCGTGAATACATTGCAGATTTTTGCAAACTTCACAATATTGATTTTATCGTTGACACTATAAATGTTGACTTTGAGAAGGATCCATCAAAATCTCATTGTTTTGTTTGTTCATGGCATAGACGAAAACGTTTATTTGAATTAACAGAAAAATACAATTGTAATAAAATAGCTCTTGGACACCATTTAGATGATGCTATTGAAACTCTACTTATCAATATGTGTTATCATGGCTGCATTAGCTCAATGCCAGCAAGTTTAAAAATGTTTAACGGACGCATCGAATTAATCAGACCTCTAATATTATTAACAAATAAAGAAATTCGAAGTTTTGCTAAGGTCTCCGGATTTCCATCTGAAAAAGAAGTCTGTCCTTGGGATGATAAAACAAAAAGAAATCAGGCAGCCGAAATTATTACTGAAATGGAAAAGAGATTTAAACCGGCCCGAAAAGGACTATTTAAAGCTATGTCTAAAATTCACAAAGATTACCTTCCTGTTGAGCACGGACATAATCCAATAATAGATGGGTTAAACATTTCCAACAAAAAAGATGAATAATTTAATTTAGAATTAGTACTATCTCACAACATATTTAGACCTTTTTAAATAATTTTTCAATGCTTATGTAATCTTTTTGCATGATTGTCGTTTTTTTAATAAATTTGAAACAAAATATTTTATAAAAAATGAAAGCAAAAACTGTTTTTTCAATTCTACTCGTCGCAATGATTTTCACTATATCATGCCGTGTTAAAGAATCATGCGAGTTAAACCATACAGGCACTATTTCTGTAACAAATAATCTCGAAAATGAGATTGAAGTTTATATTGACAATGCTAAAGTATTTGATTTAGCTGCAGGTGCAACAAAAACGACTATTAGACCGATTGGGTCATACACAGTTAATTGTTTTTATTTAGCCACAGAGTGGTCTTTTCCTGCAGATGTTTTTGAATGTGAAACTACCCAAATTGATGTCCCCGAGTAATGGGAAAACTCTTGGTATATTCTGCTTCGGCAGGCTCAGGTAAAACACATAATATTGCGGGACAATACATTTTGCTCCTTTTTTCAAAGAAACAAGCTCATCGAAACATCCTTGCAGTAACATTCACAAACAAAGCCTGTGAAGAAATGAAAAGCAGAATTGTGGATGAAATGCACAAAATTGCTAGTGGAAAAGATGAACAAAGAATTCAAGAAATTAAGGATTTTACAGGGCTGCCAATATATCAAATAAATGAACTGTCTAAGGATATTTTTAAAAACATTCTACATGACTATTCGTTTTTTTCAGTCTCCACTATCGACAGTTTTTTTCAAAAAATAATCAGAAACTTCACACGTGAAACTGGCATTCA
>CAZUQY010000169.1:0-6822 GCA_964622935.1 uncultured Bacteroidales bacterium
TTTTTGCATGGGCACAAGCTCAACAAGCATTAACATTTTATAATATGGATAGGGCAATGCAATCCCAATTTATTAACCCTGCAATAGACGTTCCATATAAATTCCATATAGGAGGATTGCTTGTGCCGATTGCAGGTCAATTGCCACCACCTATCTATTTTAATTACGCTAATAATTCATTTTATTATAATCATATTCTCCATATGGGAAAGGATGATAAGGCTGATGATCTCGTTCTTGATGTACCTCTTTTTATGGATAAACTTAGAAATACAACACATATGAGATTTGATACTCAAATCGAATTGTTAAACGTAGGTATTCAGTTGGAAAATATATTTTTAACATTTGCTATTACTGAGAAATTCAAATATGGGTTTTCATTACCTTACGATTTGTTTGAGTTTGCTTTAAACGGCAATATGCCTTATATGGAAGAGAATAAGCCTCTTGATTTTAGCGGTTTAGGTGTAAATTTTACACATTATCGTGAACTTGCAGTAGGTGGCTCGATGAAAGCTAATGATAAGTTGACTGTCGGAGGTAGAGTTAAGGTCTTATTTGGAATGAGCAATGTAAATACGAATTTTAAAGAGTTGTCTTTGTACACAGATCCAGAAGATTATAGCATGACTTGGACTACAGATATGAAAATACAGTCATCATTGCCAGTGTACATGGATTATGAAATGTTGTATGATAATATGGGACGCTTTGATACACTTATCTTTGACATAAATGAGGCATCAATGCAAGCATTTGAAGATGATCCTTTAGGCTCAGCTCTTGGATATGCTTTTAATATGAAAAATATAGGCTTAGGTTTTGATTTAGGCGCATCTTATAAATTAACTCCTGAAATTGATCTTTTTGCTTCATTAACAGATTTTGGTTTTATTAGCTGGAACACAAATCCTCAAAATTTTGTTAGCAAGGGGCAGTATGATTATCGTGGTGTGCAACTAGAGTTGTGGCAAAATCAAGATGAAATGGATGAGTCTATTCAGGAATTTACAGATACTCTTTTAAATACATTTAAACCAAGTTTGTTGGAAACTGGTTATGTAACATGGTTACCATCAAGTATATATGTGGGTGGAAAATATAAATTCCATAAATTATTGCATTTTACTGGACTTTATCGTGGTGAGTTCTATCGTAAATCATATATGCAATCGTTAACTTTAGGTGTAAATTCAAATTTGACAAATTGGTTTTCTGCACATTTAACATATTCTTTAGCACATCATACTGCTAATCATGTGGGATTTGGATTTACTGCAAGGCTCGGACCAGTTAACTGGTATCTTGTGACAGATAGTTTTACTAATATGATATGGCCACAGAAAGCGACAAATGTTAATGTTCGTATGGGGTGTAATATCGTGTTTGGTTATAAGAAAATCAAATCTAGTGCTTCTATAAGAAATTAGTTCTTGATTTTGTAAGTGAGACACAGGATTCATAAATACATTTATATTGTAGGATTGTGTATAATTGCATTTTTCCTTCCATTGAGTGAGTATATCACTAATGCTGCAACTTTCTTAATTATCACAAACTGGATTCTCGAGCTTAATTTTAAAGAAAAATACAAAAAAATTGTAGATAATAAAGGGATAGTTATTTTTTTGCTACTCTTTTTAGTCCATGTTTTATGGATGATTAATAGCGAGAATACTGGATTTGGATGGAATGACCTTAGAATTAAACTCCCTTTACTTGCGTTGCCCGTTATTATTGGTACATCTCAAAGATTGAAAAAAACTCAACTTGATTTTATTACTCAGATCTTTATTGCCGGAGTTCTTATAAGTTCACTATCGGGTTTATTAATTTACTTTGGGGCATTAGATAATCCTGACCCTGGTAATGTGAGGAATATGTCAGTGTTTATTAGTCATATTAGGCTTTCTCTGATGGTTTGTCTTTCTATTCTGCTAATATTCTATTTTATCCACGAACAAAAATTCTTTGTTAGATACAGAATTGTCTTTGCAGTAATTTTAATTGTTTGGTTTTTGGCATTTCTAATTTTAATACAAGGATTTACTGGGTTGACAACACTTGTTATAGTTGGAATAATTACTATTTCAGTCAAAGCATTTAATGAAAAAAAATTATCCCAAAGGATTTTGTATTATGTGTTTGTGTTTGGAATTCCATTATCTATTACTTTCTATCTTGGCTATCATATAAAAACTTTTTATTCGCCTACTGTCGATAAAACAGAAATCCATACTCAAACACAATATGGTAACTCATATTATAGTAACAAACAATCACGCTTATTAGAAAATGGCAATCTGATTTATAAGGATATTTGTGAAAAAGAGCTCTATTCAGAGTGGAATAAGCGAAGCAGCATGAAACTAGATGGAAATGACAGTAGGGAGCAAAGTTTATTGCACACGTTAATACGCTTTCTAACATCTAAGGGTTATACAAAAGATGCATATGGAATATCTCAACTTAGCGATAATGAAATTAGACAAATAGAAAATGGCACTACTAACTATAGGTTTGTGCATCAGAGTCTAAACAAGCGCATATATAATATTATTTGGCAAATTGATGTTTATGTAAAAGGTGGGAATCCTAGCGGACATTCTATTACACAGAGGTTTGAGTACCTAAAAGCTGGAAGTATTCTTGCTTATCGCAATTTTCTTTTTGGTACTGGTACTGGTGATGTTGATGATGCATTCAAAGCACTTTACATTGAAAAAAGATCGCAATTAGATTCAAAATATCGTCATCGTGCTCATAATCAGTATTTGACTTTCTTTGTCGCTTTTGGAGTTTTTGGGGGCGTAATTTGCCTTTTTGCTTTTTTCTATCCGGTAATTTTTGAATCTAGGTTTGGTAATTTTCAATTTATGGTTTTTGTCCTGATTGCCGTATTGTCAATGTTTACTGACGACACTATCGAAACTACAACAGGTGTTGTTTTTATTTCATATTTTTATTCGCTATTTTTGTGGGGCGAAAAATAATTATTTAAATAGATACTATTATATATATGGATAAGAAGGATTTTATGAAAAAAGCCATAGAGCTTTCAATTAAAAATATGGATAGAGGAGGAGGCCCTTTTGGTGCTGTAATTGTTAAGGATGGTGAGGTAATTGCAGAATCTGCTAATAGTGTTACAATTGATAATGATCCAACTGCTCACGCTGAAGTTAATGCAATACGATCTGCAGCAAAGAAACTTGGGACTTTTGATCTAAGTGGATGTGAGATTTACTCTTCATGTGAGCCTTGCCCTATGTGTCTAGGAGCTATTTATTGGGCTAAAATAGATAGCCTGTATTTTGGTAATAATAAAAAGGATGCTGACAATATTGGATTTAGTGATAATTTTATCTATCAAGAAATTGAGAAGCATTACTCTGAAAGGAATCTTAAAACAGAAACCATGATGCGAGATGAAGCGATTGAGGCTTTTGAAATATGGCAGAATAAGGACGATAAAACCGAATATTAAGCTATGTTGCTTAATAAAGACTTTTTTAATAAAGATGTTTTAGATGTAGCACCAGATCTTGTTGGTAAAATTCTTATTCGTAAATTAGAAAACAATACCTATATTAGATTCAGAATAACAGAAACTGAGGCCTATCGTGGCGAAGAGGATAAAGCTTGTCATGCGCATAAAGGTAGAACTCCCCGAACAGAAATCATGTATCGTGAGCCTGGAACAATATATATATATTTGATTTATGGGATGTATTGGATGCTCAATTTTGTTACTGAAAAACAAGATGTCCCACAAGCAGTTCTGATACGATGTGTCGAAGGTTATGATGGGCCAGGAAAGCTCACCAAGGCATTGCAAATAGACAAAAGTTTTAATGGTCAGAGCATTGCGGAAAATGACAGATTAATGGTCTTTGATGATTTATATAAACCTAATCTTATTACTGCTCCACGTGTAGGAATTGACTATGCAGGAGAAGAATGGGCATCTAAGCCTTGGCGATTTCTTGATAAAAATCTCTCAACGTATAAATTCATAACCGAAATATGAAATCCATATTTTATAATAATCAACCGCGATTTTATTGCCACTGCAAACAGAGAAAAAATATCAAGCGGTTATAATTTTAAAGATTCGATGAAGGTATTGTATAGGCAATATTGTACAACGGTAAATTTCATTACCGAAACCGAACATCTATGTATGCTTATTTCTTATGAGAAATCGCGTCTAAACAAAAAACTCTTTATTTCGGAACTTGTTGACTTCCTCAAAATAAATCTTACAGAAGAAAAAATTAACTAGATTGCTGAACTGATTGAACAGGACAACCTAAAATATATAATGGGTACGTTAGAAATAAACGGGGATTTTGGCTGAAAAACTGTTTATGCTATAGGTTAGTCTTTTTAAGATTATTGAAATAACTCACTGAGAATTCTTAAAAATCACTTCTCTTCTATGAGGAAAGGGTTCACCAATATTACTAAATTTCCCCATTGCCCATCGCACAGAAAATGACCAGGGTGGAGTAAAACTTGGCCAAAAAGAAATTTTATCTACTCCAGCTTCTTCTGCAAGATAAATAGCTTTTTCAATCATATAGGGCTTATCGTTCCAGCGGAACAATACATATTTCCACTCAATACAGGGTTCTTTTATTTTTTTTGCATTCCTGTAATTCACAAGCTCCTTCATGTTTTTGTATGCTAATTCAAAATCTGAGCCCCTCTGATATTTTACTAAGGTTTTATTATCAGATCCGTCAATTGAAAAGCATATGCTTTTTAAGTGCAGCGCAGCTTCTCTTTTCACATCAGTATTAAGCATTGTCCCATTTGTAGATATAACTATTGAGATGGAATGATTATATCCTTTAATAATACTTAATTCATCAAAAATAGTATCATACATAAATGGTTCTCCCAAATTAAAATATGCTAGCGACTGTAACTTAAATAAAGAAAATTCTTTTGCAAGAATCTCTACCTGTCCGAGACTCAACCTTTTTGATGTCCGCTTTTCCATTATACTTTCACGGGGACAAGAAACACATCTTAAATTACAGTTGATAGTATTTTCAACCATCATGCCTTTATATGGAAGATGAAAATTATTCAGATACTGCGCTGCATCTTTTTTTGCAACAGTCATTCTATCAGAGCATAAAACACATTGAAACAATGGCAAAATGCCTTTTGATAATTTCAACCTAAGATTTTCAGCCTGATGTCCATGAAACATTTCTTCAAGGGACTGATTATGGTGGTCACCAATCTGCCCCTGTTTATAATAATCGGTACAATTGCACGAAACGGTAAAATCAGAATTGACTGTAATATTATAAGATGATTCACCTTGCAGTGCTCTGCATGCAAAACGATTTCGACGTAAAATAGCATTACATTCTATAGGATACCTTGCTATGCTTAGCAAATTTTTCCTAATCCATTCGTATGAAAATATTTTCATTTAAAATTCCTGTGCAATTTCTTTTGTTTTTTAACTCTAGTCACTTTAGTCACTCCAAGTACTTAAATCAAACCTTCATCTGCAAAGCTATAATATGAATTGTCAGCTATTATTATATGATCTAAAACTCCAATATCAAAAAATGTAGCAGCTTGTTTTAGCTTTTCTGTTATTGAAATATCATTTTGACTTGGGTTTTTATTTCCTGAAGGATGATTATGTGCAATGATAATTGATTGAGCAAGTCGTTCTAGTGCGTTTTTCATGATTATTTTAACATCCATAACTGTTCCGACCGTACCTCCTTGACTAGCTCTTATGCTGTCTATAATCGTATTTGCGCGACTTAAAAATAAAATATGAATTTCTTCGTGTGGAAGATCTCCAATAAGGGGTTGAAAATAGTTAAATGCATCAGCACTTGACGAAATTTTACCTTGTTTTACAATGTCCTGCATTTTGCGCCTTTTTCCAAGTTCTAGTGCTGCAACAATGCTTATAGCTTTTGCTTCACCAATACCTCGGAATTTCATTAGATCTTTATAGGTTCTTTTCCCTAATGAATTGAGATTGTTTTTATTTTCTGCAAGAATGTCGCGTGCAAGTTCTACTGCTGATTGCTTAACATTACCCGAGCCTAGTAGAATCGCAATTAACTCTGAATCTGAAAGAGATTCGGTGCCCTTTTGCATTAGTTTTTCTCGTGGCCTGTCAGATTCAGCCCAATATTTTATCGCTTTTTGGTTTTTCATTTCCTTTTACTTGAGTTTAGTGAAGTAAAAATAATAAAAATCGCTTGTAAGTGTTATTAGAAACAAAAAAAACTGCTTCCCTTTTGGAAAGCAGTTTATATATTTTAATAAATAATACTTATGCTAATTCGTTAACGTGTTTAGCTAATGAAGATTTTAAGTTCGAAGCTTTATTATTATGGATAATATTCTTCTTTGCTAATTTATCAAGCATTTCAGTTACTTTAGGAAGCAATTCTTCTGCTTCACCCTTAACAGTTATATCTCTTAATTTACGTACTGCATTACGAGTTGTACGAGCAAAATATTTGTTGTGTAATCTTCTAGTTTCAGTTTGTCTGATTCTTTTTTTTGCTGACTGATGATGTGCCATAATATTTGTTATTTCTAATAATTTATTCTTAAAATACTGTCTTAAAATCGGACTGCAAATATACAATATTTTTTTTATTCAACAAGTTTTCAAAAAAATATTTTAAAATATTATTGTTTTTCTTTACTATTGTTGGTTTCTAAGGAGTTTTGCGAGCTTATTTGTGTCAATTTTAACTGTTTATTAGGTCTTTTAGTTAACTACTATTTTTATTGGAATTAACTTTAAAAAATTAGATTTTT
>CAZUQY010000170.1:0-6782 GCA_964622935.1 uncultured Bacteroidales bacterium
CTTGCTCCTTTCAAAGTAATTGCTTTTGAGGACGGCGTTAACTACACTGCCGGATTACCTATCGTAAGGACATCACCATCACATGGCACGGCTTACGATATTGCCGGTGAAAACATTGCAAACACACAATCTTTCCGTAATGCATTATTGTTGGCTGTCGACATATATAATAATAGAAATGACCAGTACCAACTTGAAAAGAATGCAATTAACATCAAAGATTATAATGATTTAAGCGAAATAAATAAAACAGACGAATAAATGGCTTTATATACAAAAGAAGAAGCTCTAAGCTATCACAGTTCAGATAGAAAAGGAAAAATAGAAGTTGTTATTACAAAGGATTTCCAGTCTCAAAAAGACCTATCGCTAGCTTATACCCCTGGAGTTGCTGAGCCATGCCTAGCAATCGAAAAAGACAAACAACTAGTTTACGAATATACAGCTAAATCAAATCTAGTAGCAGTAATTTCTAACGGAACAGCAGTTCTTGGTCTTGGAGACATTGGGCCTGAAGCTTCAAAGCCGGTAATGGAAGGCAAAGGCTTGCTATTTAAAGCATTTGCCGATGTTGATGTTTTTGATATCGAAATAAATGAAAAAGATCCTCAAAAACTGATTGACATCGTTAAGTCTATGGAACCTACCTTTGGAGGTATTAATCTTGAAGATATTAAAGCTCCAGAATGTTTTGTCATCGAAGAAAAACTAAAGAAACTAATGAAAATACCTGTTTTTCATGACGATCAACATGGGACAGCTATTATTTCGGGTGGTGCAATGCTAAACGCAATAAAAATTGCCGGTAAAAAGATAGAAGAAATTAAAGTGGTATTCAATGGTGCAGGAGCAGCAGGAATTAGTTGTGCAAGATTATTTAATTCGCTAGGTGTAAAAAAAGAAAATATTGTTTTATGCGACTCAAAAGGAGTTGTTAAAAAAGGTAATCCTAAAAATAATATTTACAAACAAGAATTTGCAACAAGCCGCGATATTGGAAGTCTAGCAGATGCACTTAAAGATGCTGATGTTTTTGCAGGAGTATCGGTTGGAAATGTTGTAAGCAAAGAAATGATAAAAGCAATGGCTGATAAACCTGTTGTTTTTGCAATGGCAAATCCTACTCCCGAAATTTCATACGAAGATGCTGTAGAAGCTCGACCAGATGTCATTATGGCTACTGGAAGAAGCGATTATCCGAACCAAGTAAATAATGTTTTAGGATTTCCTTTTATATTCCGCGGAGCTCTCGATGTACATGCAACAACAATCAACGAAGAAATGAAGATTGCGGCAGCACATGCTCTTGCCGAAATGGCTCAACTACCTGTACCTGAATATGTTTGCAAAGCATACAACACAGACAAAATAGAGTTTGGCTCCCATTACATAATTCCAAAACCTCTCGACCTTAGGGTTATTGAATATGTTGCTGTAGCTGTAGCAAAAGCAGCTATCGAAAGTGGAGTGGCACAAAGAACTATCGAAAACTGGGATGAGTACAAACTTGAACTTAGAAAGCGTGTAGCCAGAGTTCATGAGAACTACAGAATAATGCAGAAGTAAGCATTTGCTTTTCAATAAATATTTTTCTACGTTATTTGATCATTATTTAATAGCACAATTACAATATTGCACCAAATATTTATTTTGTATATCTTTACAAAAAACTCAAAAAAATGAAAAGATATCTACTTTTGATACTTGCAATTAGTATTTGCTTTAACATTAAATCACAAACCGTTGATTACAATACAGCGCTTAATATTGCAGAAAACACTATTACTGAACGCTTTTCCAATTTAGCTTTCAATACTGAATATAAAATCACATCATATTCTACTGAAAACCTAAATGAAAGAACTTTGATTCACATTTTCAATCTTGAGCCAAATGGGTTTATCCTTATTTCAGGAGATATGTCTGCAACACCTGTCCTAGCATTTTCTACGGAATCAAATTACAATATTGATGACAAAAATGCTGCTGTTGAATTCTGGACAGATACATATAAACGTCAATTGAATTATAACATCTCAAACAACATCTTGCCAGAAACCAAAACAACAAATGAATGGATAAGACTCAATGTATCACCTAGTAACTTTGTTGCTAAGAGCAATATTAAGGCTGTAGAGCCATTATTACACACAACTTGGGATCAAGGTAGATACTACAATGCCCAATGCCCTGAAGATCCTGCAGGCACAGATGGACATGCCGTTGTTGGATGTGTTGCAACTGCACTTGGACAATTATTAAATTATTTCAGATATCCTCAAACAGGTATCGGCTCTTACGGATACGAACATCCAGATTACGGCTGGATTGAAGTTGACTTTTCTCAACAAACTTATGACTACGACGATATGCCTGTAGAACCAAGTGATTATAACGATAATATAGCACGTTTACTTTATAATATTGGGGTTTCTGTTGATATGAACTATGGCCCCGACGGAAGTGGAATGTGGAATCATAAAGGAGCATATACCTTATACACTTACTTTGATTATAACCCTTCCACAACATACCTATTTAAAGATAGTTTGCCTGTTGATTTCGATTGGAATGGGACTCTAGTAAATCATTTGGACCAGAATATTCCTTTGTACTACGCAGGATGGAGTGATTACGATTTTATCAGCGGTCACGCCTTTATTCTTGACGGATACAGCGACTCAACACACTATCATATAAACTGGGGTTGGGGTGGTTCTCAAGATGGATATTTTGTTATTGATGATTTAACTCCAGGTGGATCAGATTTCACACTTCTACATGAAGTAATTGTAAATGCAAGTCCAAATACACCAACAGTAAGCTGCACTGAACTAAAAGAACTAAATTCTTCCGAAGGTATTATTGACGATGGTAGCGGTCCACTAGAATTTTATCAAAATAATACTGAATGTTCTTGGTTGATTAATCCTCAGGATTCGGTGAGTGGAATTTCATTTGAAGTACTAAAACTCGAAATGGATGAAGATGATTATATTGTTGTATTTGACGGAGAAAATGACACCGATCCTGTTATCACGACAATTTATGGCAACAGTACAATCCAAGAATTTGAAAGTGCTTCCGAAAGAGTTTTAATTAAATTTGTAAGTAACGAAGATTCTGTAAACGATGGTTGGCTTATTTCATATCAAGGTATAAAGCCAGACTATTGTAATCTGTCACAAACAATTACTGATCCTACTGCAGTTATAACTGACGGAAGTAATTCATACTTATACCAAAACAATACATTTTGCAATTGGGTTATACAACCCGATGGTGCCGAAAGTATTCGGGTCACTTTTACCGAATTTGATATTGAACCTATCGATGATTACATAAAAATCCTCAACTCATCTAATCAGACAGTTGCAAATATTTCAGGCAATACAATCCCATCACCAACAACAGTTATAGGCGATAAAATAACCATTACTTTTCGCTCAAATCCATCAGTAAGATATCAAGGATTTAGTTTGTATTATGAGATTAATAAAGATGGTGTTGATTCTGAATTCGCGAATAATTTTGGAATATACCCTAATCCTGTTACAGATTACCTAACAGTAGCTTATAAAAATCTAGAAAATATCAATTTTCTAAAGATATATTCTGCTGATGGTAAGCTTATAAGAAGTATTAACGGAAAAGATTTTGCTAACGAAAGACAAATCAATTGCAGTGAATTTACAAATGGAATTTATCTAATTGAAATTAGTGATAAAAATAAAACAGTAAGATCTAGATTTGTGAAAATCTAAAACAATTATCTTAGTACATGAAAACCTTTAGCTCATGAGCTTGCGAATAAAAAATGATTTTTTTCAAAAAGCAACATGTTTTAACAAACTGGAAAGCCCGGATGGGCTTAATGTTTGTAACCCCAGACATTCCGATTTTATAGGAATGTCCGGGGTTACAAATAAACGAATTGCTATTTTTGGCGTATATCTTTGCTTTGACCAGTTTTTATGGTCAGCAAAGATTATGACAAAAAAATTGTCATGTACTAAAAAGAATCATATATAAATAACTTATAAGCCCGGATGGGCTTAATGTACTAAGATCAATTATATAAAACTTGTTTTATGATTTTTTTAGAACCTACCAGTTTAATACCCACAAAGACTGGTTACCGGTCGCATTACGTAATGAACTCAATTCAGCAGTAGCCTCAGAATTTTCAGCAAAACTTTTTACTGAGACTCTATACATTCCACTATTAGATGGCAGTATCTGAGAATCGTACCCCATATCTTTTAAGTCAGACTGATAATTCAATGCATTTGTTTTTTCTCCAAAACTTCCTGCAATAATATGAATATTCAAGTTATTATTTGTAACAGGAATTATAGTTTCCTCAACTGTGGTTTCCTCGACAATTGCTTCTTCAGGCTTTGTCGCATTTTCCTCAATAGTAATCGCTTCTGCATTATTAACATTGTCAACAGTGTTCTCTTCAATATTAACAGTTTCGTGTACTGTAATATCTTTGGTGTTATTTTCAGAAGAAGTGTCGACTAACTCAACAGGAGCAATATTTGCAACTTGGTGTTTTGGATTGTTCTCGAGCCTAATCCAATCAAAATGAATAGAAACTAAAAGCAATCCAGTTATAACAGCCGCAGATGTAAGATAAAATATAACAGGCTTTATTGATCTCTGCTTTTTGTTATGTTTTGCAGATTTAGTTTTTGAAAGTTCTTTTGGTTTTTGAATTTCGATACCCTTTTTAGCAGATTGAATCATTGGGAAATTAAAATTTTTCAATCCAAAAGAATCCTCAAGCAAATTAAGATTCATATCTGGTTTAAAAACCAGAATATTGTCTTTTAATGTAAATATTCCAAGGTTGTAGAACTTAAGTTCACCAGAATTTTTAAGAGTATTGTTAATTTCTTCAACGAAAGATTTTACTTCTAACTCCGCTGAATTCCAATCAATTCCCTTGCTGGAACTGATAAAATTGATTAAGAGTCCGTCATTATTATTTAAACTCTGATTGAAAGCAACACGCTTTGCTGGTGGGTAAAACTCCTGAGTAGGCAAATCGATTTTTGCCTCAAAATAATTAGTAACAAATCCACCAAAATTTGGAATTATCACACAATCATTAAGCCTAAGCAGCTGATATACATCACTATACAAATTCATTGTCCTTTTCAAAATTAGAATGTAAAGATAATCATTTTTTTACAATTCAACAATAATAATCTCAACTCGACGATTTTGCCTTCTACCCTCATCTGTTTCATTATCTGCAATCGGGACTTTATTACCAAAACCACGATACTTCATTCTGGACTTATCAATTCCCTTTTCCAGCAAATACTCATAAACAGCAGCAGCTCTTTTTATAGAAAGAGATCTATTATATGATGTACTGCCAATATTATCAGTATGCCCTCTGATTTCAATACGTAAACCGGTTTTTTTATTTAAAATTTCACAAAGCCTTTCAAGCTCAGTAAATGATGCTGTAAGCAAATCAGATGAATTAAATTCGAAAAATATCCGATTCAAATTAAACTTATCTCCAATTTTAACATTATTGAATGCCTCGTTTGTAATTTCCGATTCTTTCATGTTCATTATGGAAGAGTTTCCCATAGAATCAGAGTTTTGCGACAAATTATTGGAATTATCATCCCCTGAGTTTTGGCCATTATTATCACCATTATTTCCGTTATTACCATTTGAATTCCCATTATTATTTCCATTAGGATTATCGCCATTATTGCCATTAATCCCTGCAGCACTAGCCAAATCTTCTGCTGTTAGTGAATTGTATCCAGTTTCAGGATCGAAATTATCTGCCTTCCAGTCTGTCCCAAACGAAAGATCATTCAAACACCCACATTCAAATGTATTATCAATTTCAAAAACTCTTACGTCATCAATATAATAATATGCATAGATAAAATTACTGTCTGTACATGCAAAATCGTTACGTTTATAATTGGTTAATGCATTATCCCAGAAGTTTCCAATAGTAAGATATTCCTCATTACCTCCAGCACGGTAAACGCCACACAGTTCCTGCCAGAAATCAACATTGTCCATAATATGCCCTGGTCTGTTTATTACCTGTGGTCTTTGAATAATTAACCCTGCATCTTTAGTTCCAATATCTTCTGCAGTAAGTGTAATTCCCATAGCATCAACTGCGTACGAGGATTTTGATGAATTAGCATAAAACAATTTCACACAATATAGTTTATCGCGTTCAAGAGGTTGGGTAAGTTTTGTCTGGATATATTCTCGAGAAACACCTCGGATTATTCGTGTTGTATCATAAAAAACTTCGCGTAAAATAATTCCAGCATAAGCTGCTCCTTCGGCGGGATACATATTGCCAGCAAAATTTTCCGGAACCCCTGCATCAAATGTGCTGCAAACATGCAACTGATCAGGTGTGCCTTTGTTTGGATTAATCCATTGTGGGTATGGTTTTGCAACAGGTAGAGTTACAAAAGAGTACGGACATGACCATGCATCCTCAAATCCTTGATTAGGCACAAAATTCTGTGCTTTTAAAGTCATTGAAAAAACAACTATAAACAGAATAAATATAGACTTGCAATACCTCATGTACAGTTTTAACTGAAAAAAAGTTAAATTATTTTATTTTATTATTTTTTTCTCTTTAAACTCCAATTATTCAAGTTTAATCGTTTTGGCTTTCTTGGAAAGACTTGACTCATTTTAATCATTCTTTTATATGATTTAACATGCCTATCTTTCTTAGAATTGTATATGTCTGCTATATTTATTAAAAT